>CANFPR010000056.1 GCA_947448975.1 Micrococcales bacterium
GTTCTTGCACCGCAACCAGAGACTGATTGAGGTCGCTCACGTGCATGCCTTTGCGAATGTATTCTTTGGCTAATTTCTTGAGGCGGCGACGGTTCGAACCCGACATTTCGTCTTTGTTTGAGCGCGGGCCGGTAGCCACAATCAGCTCGGCTAGGGGTCTGTTGAAAACTTCTGGAACGAAACGACCCAGGGTCTCGCGAACACCAAACAGCAACTGGAGTTGCTCGCCCCACTGTTCTACGGTTGACGCTGGCTTAAAGCCCACCTTTGAAGTGACGATTGAGATCTGCTGGCTGATGCGCTCGAGCGCTTCGTTCACCAGCCGGTCGGCTAAAGCGACAGCAGCCGTAGCTTCTTGCTCGTTTGCGAACTTTGCTCGAAACCACGGTGTTTCTTTAGGCGCAAACTTAAACTCACCAAGCGATTCGGCTTCGTAGAGAAGATTCATGGCGCTGGTTCGGTCGCGGTGTTGCAAAAGGTGAGCCGCATCGATGCGCGAGCTGGTTTCTGGCGCTCTCGGCACGAGGCTCAACTTTGCCAAGGCAACCAACGCCTCAGAAACCGTTAGTTGCACCTTCTCATCGCGTTTGCCGAGCAATGCGAGGTACTTCTCTACGTCAACTGCTGCGGCATCGCGTTTCTGCCGAGCGAGCTCTAGGTCTACCGCGGCTGCCTTCTCGTGTCGGGAGATTGCCGCGATCACATCGAACCAGGTGTGCGTTGCGCGCACCGCCAAGCCGCCTAAGCCAAGGCTTGCGAACCTGTCGGCGAGTTCATTGAGCGTTTGCCTTCTCGGAGCTACAACGAGCACCGACTTGCCCGCTTGAGCTGCCGCGGCCACGGCGTTTACTACGGTCTGGGTGTAGCCGCATCCTGGCAGGGTTTCGACGGCAAAGGATTGCCCAGCAACCACGCGCGCGACCACTCTTTGCTGAACCGAGTCGGCGTCTGACACCAAGAAAACCCTGTCGGTCTCAACGGTGGGCAGAATGCCCGAATCGGTAGCGGGTTCAATTTCGCGATCAAGCCCGGCTAACTGGCGAAGTAGCGGGCTCTCCTTGCGGTTTACATCGCGTGTCAGTTCGATCGACTCAGAACTGAAGTTACCGATTGCCAAAATTTTGCGCGTCTCGAGTTTCGCTGTTGCACCAACCGTCGACGAGATGTATTCGAGCAGGCTCAGCGGCACAAAGTCACCTTCGGTGCCGAGAGTTGCAAGAACTTTGGCCTCGTCAAGATGCACGCCGTAGGCGAACTCGAGAGCGTCAACCAAACCTGGGTTAACCCGAGGTGCTCCGTGCAGCGAAACTTCGAAGTCGTCGGTTTTGCGAATCAACGCAACCGGCCAAATCAAAATTGGTAGCGAAAGGTCGAAGCCGTCATGTTCGAGGTTTACGAGGCCCGCCACCAAGGCCAGCGCCTCTACACCCAACTGGTTGTCTAGATTATCGGCACGCGACTTGATGCGTTTGGCTGCCGAGTATGCCCTAGAGAACGCCAGCGGGTCGCGAAAAAGGTTTGAGAGTACCGAAGATTTGGTGGCTGCAAGTTGAGCAGTTCCGCTCGGATGCGCTCGTTCCAAATCGATTTGGCCAACGGGATTCGACTCGAAATTCAACAGTGGGTTGGTGAAGCCGATGGCGCGAATTTCTCGCAGCCAGGCATCCCAGTTGATTTTGTCGTCTTCTCGTTGCTCCACGCCCTAAGACTAACTTTGGCCGTTGCCCTTGTCTTGGAGGCTTGCCCAGCCCAAGCGGTATATTTGGGGAGTTCGGCTCCGTAGCTCAGTGGATAGAGCAGAGGTTTCCTAAACCTTGTGTCGTAGGTTCGATTCCTATCGGGGCCACCAGTGTGGCAAGAGCACTAGAGAACTGCGACGCCTTGCTTTGCAGCAAATTCCTGATCGCTCTGCACCAAGTAAATGATGCCTTCCACGAGGCCGATGACGGCTGGAACACCAGTCCAACAGAACAGCAGGTACAAGATTCCGAGACCGACTTTTCCTAGGTAAAACTTGTGCACGCCAATGCCACCGACCAGAATGCCAAGAACTCCCGCCACCACACGGTTCTTTGGTGAACCGGAATAACCCGAAGAAAAGGTTGCGCTCGCCTGTTGTGATTGGGCAGCATTTGGGTGGCCACATTGCGGGCAGGCCAGCGCTTGGTCACTTATTGAGTTACCGCAATTTGTGCAGAAGACGTTGGCCATTTGGATTCCTTACCCCGAAGTTTGTCTTGTTGTCTAAAACTAGCAGCCTAGGCAGCCGCTGGCATCGCTAAGAAGTCATTCCATTCGGGCTCGAAGCTCTCGGCTCCTCGCACGGTCCAAGCGATTCCCTGCGGCATGCGCGGCGGATTCGCCAAGTGCCAGCCAAGTTCAGAAAGAGTCTTATCGCTCTTGGTGTTGTTGCATTTGAGGCAGCAGGCCACCAGGTTTTCCCAGGTGTCTTTGCCACCTCGCGACTTTGGCTGCACGTGATCGATGGTGTTTGCCGATTTCTGGCAGTAAGCGCAACGGTAACCATCGCGTCGCAGAACGCCTCGGCGAGACACCGGAACGTTTCGGGTGCTCGGCACACGCACGTAGCGCTGCAGCAAAATCACCGAAGGCAACGAGAACTTCTCGGATGCACTGTGCACAAGCTGTTCGCCTGAGCCGGCAAGCACGGTTGCCTTTTGATTGAGCACCAAAATGAGAGCTCGTTTGAATGACACAACCGCTAGCGGTTCATAGCCAGCGTTTAGAACTAGTGTTCGCATGCTTTCCTCTCGAAAACACCCAGACGGCTTCCGGGATTTCGTTTAGGTGCATTACTCCTGAAAATAAAAAACGCGCCGCCAGGCATGGCGACGCGGTTTAGTTTTCTCCTTGGCAGGACTGATGGGGATGACGCAGGTTGTAGACATGCTTGGCGGGCAAACTAGTCACGAACATCATCCCCTCCGATCAAGTAGTTGAAATGCACTTAGCAGAAAGAGTAGAACCGAGATCCCTCGAAAGCGTTCAAGAAACACTGAACAAAAGGTGACGATTTGGTTTCGTTTAGCCGCCGATTCCTAGGCGAACGTAGAATACGTTGCTGGTGAAGATGGTTGCCAACTTCACTCGGTCGCCAGGCCTTGGAGCGTGGAAGAAGTTTCCGTTGCCGGCATAGATGCCGTCGTGGCTGAGGTCGTTGAACACAACGAGGTCTCCCGGAAGCGCATCTTCGGGCTTGATGATCTTGCCCAGACGAGCCTGGCCGTGCACCGAGTGCGGAAGTCCGATACCAAATTGGGCAAATACGTAAGCAACGTAACCCGAGCAGTCGAAGCCGGCAGGGCTTTCTCCACCGAAAACGTATGGAACACCAACGTACTTGTTGGCTACCTGCATCACCTTTGCGGTGTCGTAAGAAGGGTAAGGAGGGTTGAGTAAGAAGTCTGCCGCGGTCGGGCCATCCCAGCTTCGTGCTGCTGCCAAAATCTGCTGGCGCTCGAGTTCGGTTGCGCTGATTGTCTTGTAGGTGGAGCGTGAATACTTTTCGCTGTTTACGGCAAGCACCGTGAGATTTTGTGTGTCTGGGTTGCTGGCCACCTGAGCTGCATCGGTGGTTGCCAAACGGGTCATCGCGGCCAGGTCTGGGCTCATGGCGTAGGCGGGCAGTGCGGCTGTAGCCAACATTCCTGCGGCAACCGTCATGGTGGCAAAGTTTGTGATTGGTCGCAGCTTCTGGCTGCGCGAGGTTTTGATCGCTGGGATAACGGAACCCGACAAAACCGACGGCTGCGAGCTTGCCTCAATAATGACTGCCTCGGCGGCGCGAGTGTTTCTGCGTTCGGCGCGACGAGCGACCCGAGCTTCTTTGGCTCGTGCAGAATCTTCAACCGAGCTACGACTACGCAGTTCAAACTGCTCGAAGAAACTAATCTTCACATCGGCACGGCGGCGACCACTGGGCTTATTAGCCAAGGCAAACCTCCAAGTTTCGGTGACCAGCACCCCGCATTCAAACCTTTTTTAACTCAGATTGCGGAAAGTGAAACCATCCGAGTTCGGTCGCTGTTCAGGTTTGTGAACTGCAACTGTTCAAGTTTACCCGAGATGTGGATTTAATCCTCGACGAAGATGTGCGCAGCGAGGTCGTGGTCGAGCGCGAGGCCGTTTTCTTGGCCGTCGAGGCACAAGAATATGCGACCCGAAATGTGACTTGCGTTCACCTTTGCGCCCGGCACAAGCCCTAGGTCCCTTAGTTCTGCTAGAAATTGCGGGTCGATCTGAATCGGCTCACCGATGCGACTCAGCACGAGGCCCGAAGCGTCGCCAGATTCTGCGAGTTTGCTGGGCAAAGAGACGGCTTGTCGTGTTTGGCTCTCCTGCAGCATGATTCCCAGTTCGGGTAGCCCAGGAATTGGGTTGCCATATGGAGAAACCACCGGGGTTTTGATGAGGCCGAGAATTTTGCGCTCCACCTGTTCGCTCATCACGTGCTCCCAGCGGCAGGCCTCCTCGTGCAAGAACTCCCACTCCAAACCGATCACGTCGGCAAGCAGGCGCTCGGCCAAACGATGCTTGCGCATCACCCGCACCGCTTCGAGTCGCCCTTCAGCGGTTAGTTCAAGATGCCGGTCGTCGCTTACCTCAACCAGGCCGTCGCGCGACATGCGATTCACGGTTTCTGAAACAGTTGGGCCTGACTGCCCCAGTCGCTCACTGATGCGGGCGCGAAGAACAACTTGGCCGTCTTCTTCAAGTTCGAGAATGGTGCGCAGATACATCTCTGTCGTATCGATCAGATCGGCCATGATTCACCTCGCAACGTGCGCATTTCCCTATTATGACCCAGCGAAGCGCACCAGACGCTTCAAAAGCCGCTTGCCTAAATCAACGCTCTGTAAACTTGTGTAATGCCAGAAATCTTGATTCCAGCCAACCTGCTTCCTGAAGACGGAAGATTCGGTTGCGGCCCCTCGCGAATTCGTCAAGCTCAACTCGACGCGTTTGCCAACGAGGGCTCGAAACTCATGGGAACCTCTCACCGCCAAGCGCCGGTGAAAAATCTGGTCAAACGCGTTCAAGATGGCCTCATCGAACTCTTTCACAACCCAGCCGGCTACGAGATCGTGCTCGGCAACGGTGGCTCGACCGCTTTCTGGGATGCAGCGGCATTTTCACTAGTTGAGCGCAAAGCTCAGAACTTGGTTCACGGTGAATTCGGTGCGAAGTTCGCAACCGCGCTCACCAACCCATGGCTCGAGAAGCCAACCGTCATCAACGGCGAACCTGGCTCTCGCCTCGCCTTGCAGAGCGAAGCTGGCGTCGACAGCTACGCGTACGCGCAGAACGAAACATCCACTGGTGTGGTCACTCCGGTGCAGAGAATTGCCGGTGCAGATGCCGGTGCCTTGTTCTTCACCGATGCCACCTCGGCAGCCGGTGGCATCGACTTCGACGCCAACCAAACCGACGTCTACTACTTTGCACCGCAGAAAAACTTCGCTTCAGACGGTGGCCTATGGTTTGCGCTTATGTCGCCTCAAGCCGTAGAACGTGCCGAGCGCATCGCTTCGAGCGATCGCTACATCCCAGAGTTTTTGAGCATCAAGACCGCGATAGACAACTCGCGCCTAAACCAGACTCTGAACACGCCAGCCATCTCAACGCTGTTCTTGCTGGCCGAGCAGATCGACTGGATTAACGAAAACGGCGGCTTGGGCTGGGCCGATGCGCGCACCAAGAGTGCATCAAACCATTTGTACGACTGGGCTGAGGCCTCGAGCTTTGCTACACCGTTTGTTTCTAACCCAGAGCA
>CANFPR010000057.1 GCA_947448975.1 Micrococcales bacterium
ACTGCAAGAAGGTAGGCAACGAATGGAACGCAAAGGCCGAACGACCAGATCAGTGTTGGTCGGTGCCACTTGGGGTGCAAAAGTGCACCCTCGATGCCACCCTTACGCGGGTTGCGAAGATCGCTCTCGTAATCGAAAACGTCGTTCACTCCGTACATGAGCAGGTTGTAAGGAATTAGAAAGAAAAGCGTGCCAACCACAAATGTGGCGTCGACCGAACCGTGAATAAGAAAGTACGCGGCAGCAAAAGGAAATGCAGTGTTGATCCAAGAGATTGGGCGTGACGACCAGAACAGCTGGTTCAAAAGCTTCACGGCTCTACCTTTCCAAACGTTTTAGTGCGGTCCACACAGCCGGAATCAGAATCGCCGCGATGACCGAATAGGCAAAGTCTTCCACAGGCGCAACACCTATGAACATCTGCAGAATCTTTGACGGGTCGTATTGAACGATTCCAGCGGCGACAATCAGGTTATCGCCCACGATGGTCGCAATTACCAGGGTGAGCAAGGTGCGCCAGCTAGACCGCGAAAGGCTTGAGCGCGCAATCGCCAGGCTTACCAAAATGCCTGCCGCACAAAACGCCAGCGCAAGCACTAGGTAGGTAATCATGCCTTTGCTGCCTTGCGGCTAAAACCGATGTAAAGCAGTAGTGCGCAGTAGCAGAGCAACAGCAAGAAAAGCGGCTCTTCGATTGGTACCTCGGGTGCCAGCATCAAACCCGTGATGTACTCCGTTTTGCCAACGAAGAACACTCCGAGGGCGATGCCCGTGAAATCCCAGAAAAGAAAGAACGCGACACCGATTGCCAGGGTGAGCGCAGTGCGCAGGGGGTAAACGAACAAGGCGATTCGCGACCGAAAGTCAATCGCGCCGACCCCTAAGAGGCTGAACGCTAGAACCGCTATGTAGGCAAAGTTCAACGAAGGCCTTTCCAGGCTTCGTCTTTGAGTGGGGTGATTTCGTTTGGCAGTGGGCCGGCCGATCGGTCACCGATGAGGCGCTTGTAAACCAGCTCGGCACCGATGAGGCACATTGGCAAACCGATACCCGGAATGCTGTGGTGTCCCGCGTAGTAAAGGCCCTTCACCTTTTTGCTCACATTCTTTGGTCTAAAGAATGCGCTCTGCTTGAGGGTGTGCGCCATGCCGAGGGCGGTGCCCGACCAAGCGTTTAAATCGGTTACAAAGTCTTTTGGTGCCATTACGCGACGAACCACGATGCGCTCGGCCAAGTCTGGAATCTCGCACCACTTGGCGATTTGCTCAATGATGCGGTCGGCTTCTGCCTCGATGTTGGCATCGCCCGCGCCGTTGATTCCACCGCTACCGATGGAAGGGTCGGCGGCCACGGGCACTAGAACGAAGATGTTCTCGTAGCCCTCGGGTGCGACACTCGGGTCGGTAACGCTTGGAGCGCATAGGTAGAGAGAGGCAGGGTTCGGAACCTTGCGCTTGCCGTCGGCCTTGTGAAAGACCTCGTCGAAGTTTTTGGTCCAGTCGTCGGCGTATAGAAGGTTGTGGTGGTCGAGCTGCGGAATTCGACCCTTTACGCCCAGGTACAAAAGCAGAGCCGAAGGTCCGGGAACCTTGTCTTCCCACCACTTGGCCGGCAGGGTTTGGTCTTCTGGGTCGAGCAGCTGAGTTTCGATGTGGTGAAGGTCGGCGTTGCCGATTACAACCTCGGCCTCGTAGTGCACATCGCCGACGCGAACGCCTGTGACGTGGCCATCCTTGGTTTCGATCTTGGTGACTTTGGAGTTGGTGTGAATCTCAACGCCGTGCTGCTTTGCGAGTCGTTCAACCGCTTCGATGATGGTGTAAAAACCACCCATCGGGTAGAAGACTCCCACATTCATGTCTACGTGCGTCATGAGGTGATACATGCTCGGGGTGTCGTAAGGCGATGCGCCTAGGAACACTGCCGGGAAGTTCAGAATCTTCTGAAGTCGCTTGTCGGTAACGTGCGCGGCAGCGAATTTACTCAGCGGGGTCAGCAGGTGCTTAATAAAACGACCGGCTCGAACCATAACCTCGGGCTGAACAAATGAGCGACCGTCTTCGAAGTTTGTGTATAAGAAGTGCCTGATCGAGAGGTTGTAGGCGTCTTCTGCGGAATCGACGTAATCCTGCAGGCGTGCTCCGGCACCGGGTTCGATTGAATCGAAAAGTTTCTTGTTCTCACCCAAGTCGTCGCTGATCGAAAGCACCTCATCGAAGCCCTCGTTGCGAGTTTGGTACATCGGGTCTAGTCGCTTGAGGTCGAGTTGCTCGGCGGCGGTTGTACCCATCAGTTTGAAGAACTGGTCAAACGCATCGGGCATCAAATACCAAGATGGCCCCATGTCGAACTTGAACCCGTCTTTTTCCCAAATGTAGGCTCGGCCGCCCACGCGCTCGCGGGCTTCGAGAAGGGTAACTTTCATGCCAGCTTTTGCAAGGATGGCAGCACTCGCCAATCCGGCAATGCCACCGCCAACTACGACCGCGCGTTTGGTCATTTGGGGGTTACTCCGATCGCGGCCTTGAACAGAATCAAAGCCTTGCGTGAGGTTGGCACGCTGATACGAGTGCTAATCACCTCAGACGCCGGTGTGTTCCCGATTTGTTCGTTAAGTTCTTCAAAAAGTAAGTGAGCGGCGACAACAGCTCGTCGTGATGCTTGAGGAATCATCGGAATCGATTCGGCCGAGATTCGAAGTTCGGCACGGATGTCTTCGACGATGGCGTTCTTCTCGGCTTCGGTTAGCGTCTCGGGCGTGATGCGAGGAAAGTACGAACGACCCAGCTTGTGGGCATCCGCGGCCAAGTCGCGCAAGAAGTTGACCTTTTGAAATGCCGAGCCGAGGGCACGAGCACCGGCCACGAGTTTGGCCTTTTCTTTCTTGTTGAACTCGACACCCTCAATAAACGCCTGCAAGCACATAAGCCCTACGACTTCGGCCGAACCGTAAACGTAGCGCTCGAAGGTGTCTTGGCTGTGGCGGGTTTTCCAGAGATCCATGCGCATCGAAGTGAAAAATGGTTCGATGATCGCCCGGCCGAAGCCCGTTTTGTTCGCAGTGTGAGCGAAGGCGTGAACGATGAGGTTCGACGAGAACTTTGCGCTGATGGCCTTGTAAACCTCGCGCTCGAGATCGTTTAGCACGCTGCCGGGGTCAACCTGCCCGCCAAACGCCTTCGCTCCTGCTGCAGAACCGTCGACGATCTCGTCGGCGACGCGCACGAGCGCGTAAATGTTTTCGATGTGGCGGCGAGTTGCCTTAGGCAATAGTTTCGAAGCCATGCCGAAAGAAGTTGAGTAGGCGGCAATGACGGCAGACGAAGCGCTCTCGGCGGCCGAAAGGTAGAGGTCGAGTCCGGTTGGAATCTTGGTGGTGTCTGCTGGCTTCACAGTTCGAGATTACAGCCAGTCGCGCTTTTTGAAGACCCAGTAGAGCGAGCCCGAGATAAGCAGAATGGCCGCACTCGAAACCCAGAAACCCCAAGATTCGTTGAAACCGGGATAGGGGATGTTCTGCCCGTAGAAACCGGTGATCGCGGTCGGAACCGCGATGATCGCGGCCCACGAGGTGACCTGCTTCATGATCTGGTTCAGGCGGTTTCCTTGAATGGTGAGGTTGGTCTCAAGCAGGGTGGTCACCAGGTCGCGCAGAGAGTCGGTCCAGTCGGCCACCCTCATGGTGTGATCGTAGAGGTCTTGGTAGTAGGCCATCATGTCGTTGTGCAAGATGTCGCCGTTGTGCTTGAGCAGCGGGTTGATAACCTCGCGAATTGGCACGGCCACCCGTCGCAATTGCACCAAGGCCTTGCGCAACTCATATGAGCGCTTCTGAATGAGGGTGTCGGTTCGGGCCGGGGCAAACATGATGTCTTCGAGTGTTTCGAGTTCTTCGTCGAGTGGCTGAACAATCTCGAAGTAGCCGTCGATAACCACATCGAGCAGACCCCAAAGTAGAAATGCGGTTCCGAAGCCGGCCAGCTCGGATGATTCATCCCAGCGTTTTTCAACCGCACTCATGTCGAACTCGGTGCCGAGGCGCACGGTTACAACTGCGTTTTTGGTTACGAAGATGCCGATTTCGGCCAGGTTGACCTCGCGAGTTTCTCGGTTGAACTTGGCTTGGTAAAGGGTGATGAATAGGTGCGACTCGTAGTAGTCGAGTTTCGGGCGCTGACGACCGTTGAGGGCATCGTCGACGGCAAGTTCGTGCAGGTCGAGTTCTTCGGCCAGTTTGTGCAACTCATCGGGGCTCGGGTTGACCAGGTCGAACCAAACGGTGTGTTTGCCCGAAGCGAAGTCTGAGACCCGTTCGAGTTCGAAGTCTTGGTCGATCAGCTTTCCGTCGAGGTAGTGCCTGCTAGTTGCCATGCTCAAATACTAGACTTGACCCTATGCCCAGCAACATGAAACCCCGTAGCCACGTCGTTACCGACGGAATCGAACGCGCAGCAGCCAGAGGCATGCTTCGTGCAGTAGGAATGGGCGACGAAGACTGGGAGAAACCCCAGATCGGTGTCGCTTCGTCTTGGAACGAAGTAACCCCCTGCAACCTTTCGCTCGACCGTTTGGCCGACGCCGCCAAGCAGGGTGTTCACGCGGCCAAGGGTTACCCGCTCGAATTCGGCACCATCTCGGTTTCCGACGGCATCTCGATGGGTCACGAGGGCATGCACTTCTCGCTGGTTTCGCGCGAGGTTATTGCCGACTCGGTTGAAACCGTGATGCAGGCCGAACGCCTCGACGGTTCGGTGCTTCTGGCGGGTTGCGACAAGTCGCTGCCCGGCATGCTGATGGCCGCGGCTCGCCTCGACCTTGCATCTGTTTTCTTGTATGCCGGAACCATCGCACCGGGCTGGGTAAAGCTCACCGATGGAACCGAAAAAGAAGTGACCATCATCGATGCCTTTGAAGCGGTTGGCGCTTGCAAGGCCGGCAAGATGTCGCTCGAAGACCTCGACCGCATCGAGCGCGCAATCTGCCCGGGCGAAGGCGCTTGTGGCGGTATGTACACGGCAAACACCATGGCCTCGGCTGCAGAAGCTCTCGGTATGAGCCTGCCTGGTTCGGCTTCGCCACCCTCGGCCGATCGTCGCCGCGACAACTGGGCCCACCGTTCGGGTGAAGCCGTTGTTAACCTCATCGCTCAGGGCATAACCGCTCGCCAGATTCTTACCAAGAAGGCCTTCGAGAACGCCATTGCAGTAACCATGGCTTTCGGTGGTTCGACCAACGCCGTTCTGCACCTGCTCGCAATCGCGCGCGAAGCCGAGGTTGATCTAACCCTCGACGACTTTAACCGCATCGCCGACAAGGTGCCGCACCTCGGCGACCTCAAGCCTTTCGGTCGCTACGTAATGGCCGATGTCGACCGCGTCGGTGGTGTGCCAGTTGTCATGAAGGCGCTGCTCGACGCTGGCCTGATTCACGGCGACGCCCTAACCGTTACCGGCAAGACTGTTGCCGAAAACCTCGCTGGCATCAACCCGCCAGACCCAGATGGCAAGATCATCCGCGCACTAAACAACCCGATTCACAAGACCGGTGGCATCAGCATTCTTAAGGGATCGCTTGCTCCTGGCGGTGCGGTTGTAAAGACCGCCGGCTTCGACCTCGAGACTTTCACTGGCCCAGCTCGCGTGTTTGAGCGCGAAGCAGCAGCCATGGATGCCCTCAGCGAAGGCAAGATCGGAGCGGGCGACGTAGTGGTTATTCGCTACGAAGGCCCTAAGGGCGGCCCTGGCATGCGAGAGATG
>CANFPR010000058.1 GCA_947448975.1 Micrococcales bacterium
GCACCAAGGTAGTTGCCGAGGTGAAGTGATCCGGCGGAAGGCTGCATTCCGCTGAGCAGGTTTGGCTTGGTCATAGGCTCAAGTTTAGTTTGGCTAGCTACTCGCGCTGGGTTGCCTGTTGCTTGTTTATCTTGATTTGCTTGCGGTAGGCGATGTTCACGGCGGTGAATGCCGCGGCCGATGCAACAAACAGCACCAGATAGTTAGTTTGAAAAACTAGCCCAAGCGGGGTGAGAACCGTCTCGCTCAGCGCTCCTTCAAAGTGGCTAGAGGGTAAAGCGGGAATTATCCCTGCGATTGCGAGAGTGACGGGCGTTGACCAACAGGCAAATCTTAGAATGCTGGCAACTGTGACAAACCGCTTTCCAACCTCGGTGCTGAACAGCCAGGAAAGCCGAATCAAAGCTGCAGGAACCCAAATAATGTGAAGCCCAAGAATTGCATACAGTGCCAAACCGAGTAGAAGTCTAGGCATGTAACCAGAAGGAGCCATCCTTTGGATGAAGGGGGAGATAAAAACCAGAGCAACTAACCACCCGAGGCAACCCACCATAAACCACCGAAAGAACCGAACTTTGCGACGCGTAAGTGCTACCCAACTAACAGCATCCACTTCGCGTTTAGGAGAGAGGTTTGCTTTGGCGGCACGTCGGGCCCAAACCGAGAGGGGCACAGCGTAGGAGAGAAAGGCAATTGGCCAGAGAAACGCGTTGACGATGACGAAAACCTTTGACCACAGCAGAAACGGTGAGCCAAGGCTCAGCACGCTTGGGCCTAAGGCGGAAAACCAAATTTGGATTGCGTACTGGTTGTACAAGTCGAATCCGATAGCGACAGTCAAAATACTGATTCGCACGTTGTTTACTGTGCGATGAGCAAAAAATTTCTCAACTGAAGAAACTGGCCCAGAAACAAGCTCGGGATCGGCAGCTCGCTTTGCCTGCGCCAAAAGATATGTTGCGCCGAGAGTAAGCCATGAACTGTAAAGAGGACTGAAGTGGACAAAATACCCAAGTATATTTTGGCTCGCGGAAACCATGAACCAGGCAATAACCTCTTTTGAGATGTAGAGCAGTGCACCGATTGCCATTGATGCGGTGAGCGCGTTTAACCAACGCTTCGAAGTGAAGGCTGCCCAGCTCGGGTCGATTTTTCTCAATGGTTCCCCCTGATTAGAACTTTTGATGCCTTCAGACTACTCCAACACGAGCGGCTACATCGCACGATTAGAGCGTGTAGTCAACAACCACAGGGGAGTGGTCGGTCCAGCGAGTGTCATAGCTGGCGACGCGGTGAACCTTGTAGTTTGCGGCAGCCTCGGCAAGGGCAGGTGTGGCTAGGTGATAGTCGATGCGCCAGCCGGCATCGGTGTCGAAGGCCTGCCCGCGAAACGACCACCAGGTGTAAGGGCCGGCTTCACCAGGATGCGCGGCGCGACCCACATCGACCCAACCCTGTTTGTGCATCATGGTGTCAAAATAGGCACGTTCTTCAGGCAAGAATCCCGCGTTCTTGAGGTTGCCCTTCCAGTTTTTGATGTCGAGCTCGGTGTGACCCACGTTCAGATCGCCAAGAACTACAACTTTCGCTCCGTCTGCTCGCAGCGCATCCATGCGGGCAGTCATGGCTTCGAGAAACTTGTACTTCTCGACCTGCTTAAGGGTGTCGACCTCGCCCGAGTGCACATAGGTGCTAATCACGGTGAGAGTTTGGCCGTTCACGTCGAAATCGACCTCGAGCCAGCGACCGGCGCTGTCGAAATCTTCGGCGCCCAGAGCGGTGCGGTGGGCGGTTGGTGCCATGCGGCTCAGGACGGCGACACCGGCGCGACCCTTGGCGCTCGCGGCATCGTGCAGCACGTGCCAGCTGTGACCCAGGGCGTCTTCGGTGCCTGCGAAAAGCTCGAGCAGGTCGGTGGTGTCGGCGCGCACCTCTTGAAGAGCGATGATGTCTGGGTGCTCGGCCACAACCCAATCGGCCATGCCTTTTCTAAACGCGGCACGCACGCCGTTTACGTTGATGGTTGCGACTTTGAGAGTGGTCATGGCTCAAGTGTAAGTTTGGTTGCGGCCTCGGCTGGCGCTAAAGGGTTCGTGCCCGCATCTGCTCTAGTCTTGCCCTATGAAACTAGAACAGCGCGGTTCAGACCACCTCGACTTTGTGCGTAAGGGTCTGATTTATCAGATCTTTCCCGACCGCTTTGCGCGTGACGAGAGCGTTGTCGCAGACCGAGAGCTGGTCTCGTGGAATTCGGCCCCAACCCCTCAAAACTTCTTTGGCGGCAACCTTCGCGGTGTGACCTCGAAGCTCGATTACCTGGCCGGCATCGGCATCGGCAACATCTACTTCAACCCGGTTTTTCGCGCGCCCAGCAACCACCGCTACGACACCGAGAGCTATTTCGAGATCGACCCGCTGCTCGGCACCAACCAAGACCTCAAAACCCTAACCACGGATGCTCGCGCTCACGGCATCGGCGTGATTCTCGACGGCGTCTTCAACCACAGCGGCAAGTCGATGCCGGAGTTTCTGGCCGCCCAAGCCGGAGACGAAACCCTTCGCGAAATGTTCAGCATCTACCCCGACGGCAGTTACCAAACCTTTGGCGGAACCGAGTTCATGCCCAAGCTGAACACCGCATCGCCAATGGTGCTCGATTACGTTGAGCGCGTGCTTCGCCACTGGCACGATTACGGCATTGCCGGTTGGCGCTTGGATGTGCCTTACAAGTTTGCCGACGGCTTCATGCTCGCTCTGCGCGACCGCGTGAAAGATCTAGATTCGGCCCGCTACTTTATTGCCGAGGCCTGGAACGAGTGGTCGTTTGCCGAGGGTTTCGAAGCGGTGCAAAACTACCGTTCGGGCTATCGCGTGCTCGACTACGTGCACAAGCACTCGGCCGATGCCGAAGACTTTATTCTCGACATCATGCGCTGGGGTAAATCTTGGGGAGATTACAGCGTGCTGCCAAACTTTATCGACAGCCACGACACCGCTCGCTTCGCCACCCTGGTTGAAGGCAAGCGCGAGAGCTGGCAACTCGGTTTTGCGCTGCACATGCTAATTCCGGGTGTGCCGGTGGTCTTTTCGGGCACCGAACTCGCTCTCGAGGGGGTAAACGACCCGGGTTGCCGCGCATCATTCCCCAAGACTTTCGACCTCGCGCAGGTTCAGGCTTTCGAATTCAGTGCTCCATTCATGCGCCTGCGAGCCTCATCGAAAGCGCTCAGCCACGGCGGGCTTGAAGTTATCGAACTCAAGAACCACGCGCTGCTGTTTGAGCGTGCGCACGAGGATGCACTCGGCCATAGGGAACGAATTCAAGTTTTGGTCAACACCGGATACCGCGACGAACTCTTTGGTTCGGCGATTTCGGGGGAGTGGCTCGACATTCACCACAAGCCGGCTCAACTAGACACTCGGGTGCCAGCGCGAAGCCTTTACTTTCGGGTAGATAAACCCTAGATAGTCACCTTCACCGAGGTGCCCGAAACGGTTACGACGTATTTTTTGAGGTCGCTGCGGGCCGGGCTTCGGTTGGTGCGAATGCCGGTAGTTGTGTCAAACATGGCCCCGTGCTGGTTGCAAACCAGGTTGGTTCCGTTGATGCCGGCAAGCATCACCTTTTGGTGTGTGCAATAGGGGCTGAAAGCCTTGAAGACGCCCTTTTTGGGTTGGGTGATCAGAATCTGCTGGCCTTTGGCACTCACAATTTTGCCTGAACCAACCTTGATGTCGGTGGTCTTACAAACGGCCACGGCAGAAGCCGCGAATGCTGCATCGCTGAGTGAAACCAGCCCAACTGCCGCAAGTCCTGCGCTCAAACCCCGAAACAGATTGCGTCGCGAAAACGAGCTGAAGTTTTCTTGGTTCGAGGCCACGTGGTTGGTGTCGTTGCAAGCAGAAGTGCCGCAAACGTCGGCGCAGGTTTGGTTCGTCATTGTTTCAGGCTAGGTCGGCGGCAAAGCATCTTGCGAAACATTCGGCCAATTGTGAGCAACTTCTCAGGCTCAAAGACGTTTAACCGCGCCGGGCCTTGCCGGTTACCCAAATTGCCAAGCCGATGATCACGCTAAGCACGGCCGCGAGCGAGATCGTGTCGACTACCCACTTAGTTGCATCTGGAACCATGATTGCCTCGATCTTTTAGGCGCGTCCGCGCAAGATGGCCTGCTTAACCTCGGCGATTGCCTTGGTTACCTGGATGCCACGAGGGCAAGCCTCGGTGCAGTTGAAGGTAGTGCGGCAGCGCCACACACCCTCTTTATCGTTCAAGATTTCTAGGCGCACATCGGCTGCTTCGTCGCGTGAGTCGAAGATGAAACGGTGGGCGTTGACAATTGCTGCTGGGCCGAAGTATTGCCCGTCTGTCCAGAACACTGGGCACGACGTGGTGCAAGCGGCACAGAGAATGCACTTGGTGGTGTCGTCGAAACGCTCGCGGTCTTCGGCAGACTGGAGGCGCTCTTTTTCTGGCTTGTCGCTGGCGATCAAGAACGGTTTGATGTCGCGGTAAGCCTGGTAGAACGGGTTCATGTCGACTACGAGGTCTTTTTCAACCTCGAGGCCCTTGATTGGCTCAACGTAGATTGGCTGAGACATGTCGAGGTCTTTGATGAGGGTTTTACAGGCCAGACGGTTGCGGCCATTGATGCGCATTGCATCTGAGCCACAAACACCGTGAGCACATGATCTTCGGAAGGTTAGCGAACCGTCTTGCTCCCACTTGATTTTGTGCAGGGCGTCGAGCACGCGGTCGGTGCCAAACACCTCAACGTCGAAGTCTTCCCAGCGAGCCTCTAGGCCGTCTTCGGGGTTGAAGCGACGCACGAAAAGCGTGACCTTGTAGGTGGGAATCTCGCCCAGCTTCTTGGTTTCAGCAGACATTAGTACTTACGCTCCATCGGCTGGTAGTTGGTGATGGTGACTGGCTTCCAGTCGATCTTGATGTTCTCGCCCGGCTTCTTGTTCTTCTTACCGGTGAGGTAAGCCATCGAGTGCACCATGAACTTCTCGTCGTTGCGGGTTTCGTAGTCTTCGCGGTAGTGGCCGCCTCGGCTTTCGCGACGCTCACGCGCGGTAACCACGAGAACCTCGGCGAGGTCTAGCAAGAAACCAAGTTCAATCGCCTCGAGAAGGTCGGTGTTGAATCGCTGGCCCTTGTCTTGAACCGAGATGTTCTCGTAACGCTTGCGCAGGTTGCCAATAACTTCGAGCGCTTCGTTGAGTGAGTCTTCGGTGCGGTACACCTGGGCATTCTTGTCCATGGTGTCTTGCAGTTCTTTACGCAGCACGGCTACCTTTTCGGTGCCGGTTGAGTTGCGAACCTTTTCAATCAGAGCCAAAGTCTCGGATGCCGCATCCTTTGGAACCGGCACGTGCTTGGCGGTCTTGGCATACTCAACCGCGTAGATGCCCGCGCGCTTACCGAAGACGTTGATGTCGAGAAGCGAGTTGGTGCCCAAGCGGTTAGCGCCGTGCACCGAAACGCAGGCGCACTCACCGGCGGCGTAAAGACCAGGAACCACGGTCTTGTTATCGCTGAGAACCTCGGCCTTGATGTTGGTTGGAATGCCACCCATTGCGTAGTGAGCGGTTGGGAAGACCGGAACAGGCTCGGTGTAAGGCTCAACACCCAGGTAGGTGCGAGCAAACTCGGTGATGTCTGGCAGCTTGGCGTCGATCACCTCTGGTGGAAGGTGAGTGAGGTCGAGCAGAACGTAGTCTTTGTTTGGTCCGGCA
>CANFPR010000059.1 GCA_947448975.1 Micrococcales bacterium
CTGCTCAGCTACGACGACGAGTTTGGTGACTACTGGGATTTTCTCGAACCAAGGCTTCGCGAAGCGTGGCGCGTGCTTGACCAAACCGGCACCCTCTATGTTCACCTCGACTACCGCGAAGCGCACTACGCCAAGGTGCTGCTCGATTCTCTCTTTGGTCGCGACTGCTTCTTAAACGAGATCATTTGGGCATACGACTACGGCGGCAAGTCGAAGAGCCGCTGGCCATCGAAGCACGACACCATCTTGGTTTACGTCAAAGACCCCGCCCGTTACTACTTCAACTCAGAAGCGGTCGACCGCGAGCCATACATGGCACCTGGGTTGGTAACACCCGAAAAGGTTGCCAAAGGCAAACTACCCACCGATGTTTGGTGGCACACGATTGTCTCGCCTACCGGCAAAGAGAAAACGGGTTACCCAACCCAAAAACCCGAAGGCATTTTGCGCAGAGTTGTGCAGGCAAGCTCACGCGAAGGCGACACCGTGCTCGACTTCTTTGCCGGGTCAGGAACCACGGGGGCGGTGGCCGCAGCACTCGGGCGTCGATTCATCCTGGTAGATCAAAACCCACAGTCGATAGCGGTTATCGTCGAGCGCTTAGGCGCGGCCGGCGTAGCTTTCGATTTAGGTTAGGAAAACTCGAAACAAAGACCACCGCGAAGGTGAGCGCGATCACAATTGCTGCCATGGCCATTGCCATTCCGTAGTTTTGGCCCCCGGGGCGGCTGATCAGTTGATAAAGCACCGTGGGCAGAGTCGCTTGATCTCCGTAAGACAGCAGGTTGGCGGCACCAAACTCGCCAATCGAAACGATTGCCGCGTAGCCGAACGCCGCTGCCACCGACTGCTTCGCAAGTGGCAACTCGATTCTGAAAAACGTGACCAAGGCGTTAGCGCCATCGGTTGATGCCTGCTCGCCGATCTCTGCACCAATCGCGTGCAGGGCCGGCTGCACAATGCGAATCACTAGAGGCATCGCCAGAAGACTCTGAATCAGAGGCACGACAACCCACGATGAACGCAGCGGAAGCCAGCCATCGCCGAAGGTTAACAGGTAACCAAAACCAAGCACGATGCTCGAAACACCCAGCGGCAACATAAAAACGGTGTCAAGGATGCGCGACGCGTACCGTTGCACTTTTGACCGGGTTGGGCGAGTGAGCAGGTAAGCCGCGAGCGTGCCAACGAAGCCGGCAACCACCGTTGCGACTAATACGTTTCGAAGCGAGTTGAGCGCCGCTTGCCCGATTGAAATGTCGAGCAGGTTTCTGGTGCCGTGCGTAGTTAGCGCTACAAAGTTTTCGAAAGTGGCATTGCCCGCTGAATCTACGAACGCTCGCCGCAAAATCAAAACCAGCGGAACGAACGTCAAAATAACCGAGATCAGCGTAAGTGCCGCCACCGGCCAGTCTCGGCGATCGATGCCGTGTTTTGGTTTGCCCGCATCTTGCACGTCAAACCCGATGATTGAACGGCTGCCGCTGTTACCGATGGCGAACGCACCGATGGTGAGAATGGTTTGCAAGATGGCCAGAGCGCCAGCCTCTTGTAGGTCGAGAAACTGATTGGCGGCTGCAGCAATCTCGGTTTCGATCGAGTTGACCTGGCCGCCACCGAGCACCAGCACGAGACCATAACTTGCCGAACAGTAGAGAAACACGGTGAACACACTCGAGACAATGGCCGGCCTGAGTTGCGGCAGACTAATCGACCAGAAGATGCGCAGCCGCCCAGCACCGGCAAGCGCGGCCGCCTCTTCGGTATCGTGCGAGTGCGACATCCAGGTAGAGCCAACCGTGCGGGTGATTACGGCGAAGTTCACAAAGATGTGAGCCATGATGATCCACGATGTTGGGCTGTTGAGCCAACTTTGCGAGGCAAACTCCGACTTCCAAATGCCTTGGTTCTGATATGCCGTGAAGCCGATGGCGGTGACCATGGTTGGAAGGGCAAACGGAATGGTGAGCATTGCCTTGAACACGTGCGCCCCGGGAGTGCGCTTGCGATAGAGCACATACGCGGCTGGTAGCGCCACCAGCAGGCAAAGCACCGTCGAAACAAGCGACTGCCAAAGGGTAAACCAGATGGCTGCGGCAACCCGAGGTTCGGCGAGGGTCGCAAGCCAATCGCCCACCAGTCCTTGCCCCAAGACGCGCGCCATAGGCCAGTAGAACAGCACACCGATAACGAATAGCGGTATGGCCCACTGCAGTGCGCGCTTAAGAATCAAGGAGTTAGCCCGCCATAATGTCGGCCCACTTCTTCTGCCAAGCCTTGCGGTTGGCATCGAAGTCGAGCTTGCTCACATCTACAAACGAGTCTGCAGGTTTGGCAAAACGTGCCCAAGCTTCGGGGAGTTTTATGCCCTTGACGATTGGGTAAACATAGTTGGCTTCGGGCAAGGCCGACTGAAAGTCTTTGCTCTGCATGAACTTGATAAACGCTCTAGCGCCTTCAGGGTTCTTTGCGTTTTTAAGCACACCCGCGTACTCAATCTGCCTAAAGCATTCGCTGTTAATCGATGCGGTGCGGCTAAGGCCATCGTCACCGATTTCGTCGGCCGGGCTAGAGGAGTAAGAAAGCACGATTGGGTAGGCTCCGTGACCCGATGAACCCGAGAAGTCGATGTAGTAGGCGTCTTCCCATCCGGCAGCAACCTTCACGCCGTTTGCCTTGAGGTTCGCCCACCAGCCTGGCCAACCGTCTTCACCGAGAGCCGCGATCGTCGAAAACAGAAACGCCAAACCGGTCGATGATGTCGCGGGGTTCTCAAGCACAGTCAAACCCTTGTACTGGGGCTCGGTGAGTTGCCTCCAAGACGAAGGTGGCGTAATGCCCTTGGTGGCAAACCACTGCTTGTCGTAGTTGAAGCAAACATCGGCGTAGTCAATTGGCACGAGCTCACCGTCGATAATCCCGTTTGCGGTTGCAACACCCGCAAAGGTGTTGTCGATGCCGAATACAACGTCGGCAACCGGAACCTTCTTGGTGAGAACCAACTTGTTGGTCAACGTGCCGGCATCGCCGAGCTTCGCTCCACCGGCTAGGTAGAAGCCGGTTTCTGCTTTGAACTGGTTGATCAGATTGTCAGGGATGATGAACGAATCGTGGCTCGCAACGGCAACGGCCTTGGTGGTCGGCGCTGAGCATCCGGTTAGAGCTGCGGCGGTGGTAGCGACGATGGCAAGTGCCGTGAACGCGCGCATCAAAATGGGTTTGGTGTTGTGCACTTTCGTGCCCTTTCTCTAGTGAAAATGGGCACGGGTTGAGGTCCTCCCTGCGCTGGCATTACCCAGATCAGGTTTGACGGTCGAAGACTACGAAGCCTTCCTCTCAGTCCGATGAAACCGAACTCCCGTGTGGTTCTAGGGTAACGCAAAAGACCCCACCGAACGATGGGGTCTTTTGACGATGAAACGATTTAGTGTGCGGCAGCTGCCACAGCGGCGTCGGCCTTTTCTTCGGCTGCCGACTTGTTGCGAAGCGGAGCAGCCTTGATGATGAAGGACATCACGAAGGCAACCGCAACAACCGCAGCGGCGATCACGAACACCGAAACCGAAGACTCGGCAAAGCCAACCAAGAATGGTCGGGCTAGCACTGGGTCGATGGTGCTCAAGAACGATGAGTCGCCATTGAGCTTGTCACCGATTGCAGCTGGGTCGGCCTGCAACGACTGAACGAAAACTACGTTCGGGTCGGTGGCTGGCAATTTGCCTTGTGCAAACTGGGTCATGATTTCGCCAACCTTGGCCTTGAACGGGTCGCCGTAAGCGGTGCTCTTGAAAGCATCGGCAATGCGGTCGGGCAGGTTGTTAAACAGAATCGAGATGAACACTGCAACACCCAAGGTTCCACCCATTTGACGGAAGAACATGGTTGAAGAGGTGGCTACACCGATGTCGCGAGCTTCAACGGCGTTCTGAGCGGCGAGGGTAAGAGTCTGCATTAGCTGACCAAGACCCATACCAATGATCACCATCGAGATCGACATAGCCCAGATTGGGGTGTCGTAGTGGTAACCGAAGAGCGAGATGTAGCCGAGCATCAGCATGCCGGTACCAATAACCATGAAGATCTTGTACTTGCCGGTCTTCGAGGTGATCTGACCGCTCACGGTGGTTGCGGTCATCATGCCGGCCACCATAGGAAGCATCAAGAAACCAGACTGAGTCGGGGTGACGCCATTCACAATCTGAAGAAGCATTGGAAGGGTCATCATGCCACCGAACATTCCGATACCCACGATTACACCGAGCACGGTGGTGAGGGCAAAGGTGCGGTTCTGAAACAGCTTGAGTGGCAAGATAGCCTCTTCGCCGGCTGCACGCTCAGCAAAGATGAATCCGACGATACCCACGATTGAGAGGGCATACATCGCAATCGAGGTGCTGCTAGCCCAGCCCCATTGGCGGCCGTTTTCGGCAACCAGCAACATCGGAACAACACCGACGACGATGGTAAGTGCGCCCAACCAGTCGATGCGGTGCTTAACCGGGGTGTGAGGCACGTGCATGAAGCGCCAAACCAAGAACAGTGCAGCGGCACCGAATGGAATGTTGATTAGGAAGATCCACTTCCAGCCGGCGATGAACAAAATCTCGTGAGCACCTGAGAACAGGCCTCCGACTACAGGGCCTAGAACGCTAGAGGAAGCAAAGACCGCGAGGATGAATCCCTGGTAGCGAGCACGTTCGCGCGGCGGCACGATGTCAGAAAGAATCGTGATCGCCAAGGCGAAGAGACCACCGGCACCCAATCCTTGAACGGCGCGGTAGGCGGCAAGTTCGTACATCGAAGAAGCAAAGACCGACAAAATCGAGCCGAATACGAAGATACAAATGGCGATCAAGAACAGACGGCGGCGTCCGAAGATGTCACCGAGTTTTCCGTAGATCGGGGTTGAGATGGTCGAGGTGATCAGGTAAGCGGTGGTAACCCAAGCCTGAAGTTCGAGGCCCTGGAGGTCGTCGGCGATGGTGCGCATCGCGGTACCAACCACGCTCTGGTCGAGTGCCGAGAGAAACATTCCCGACATGAGACCGATGAGAATAAGGATGATTTCCTTATGAGATAGGGCGCCTCCACCTTGGTTGACGCGCTCTGCTGCTGCTTTTCGTTCTTTAGACACAAAGATTCTTTCCGACTCAAAAGTAGGCTTGAGTAGATGCCAGTTATTTTTAGCGATTCGATTCGCAAGTCATGCAACACAAAGGTGGGCTTGACTATTTCGTTAATTACGATTCTAAGTCTGTTTTCCTCTGGCGCTACTGCCTCTGCACAGGTCGTTTTGAGCGAACCGGCGCTTTGCATCGCGGAGCCGTGCTTCGACCCCGAAGATTATTCAATCGACGAAGCGGCGTCGCCCTGGGTTGTGGTGAACAAGCAAAGGCCGCTCGCAATAAAGAAGTATGTTGCTAAGACTTTGGCAAAACCCGCGTTTGCCTCGACCCGCACCAATAACCCCTACGGGCTGCTGTTGGCGAAACCAGCCGGCGATGCATTCATCCAGTTGGCAGCCGCTATGAAGAAGGCCGGTGCGGGCGACCTATTTATGCAGAGCGCTTACCGCAGCTACAACTATCAGGTGTCGGTGCACTCGAGCGCTGTTGCGCGTTTAGGGCTCAAAGCCGGCGAAGCGCTGGCTGCCCGCCCTGGCTACAGCGAGCACCAGACCGGTTTGGCCGTTGACGTTGCCGCGATTGGCCAGGGATGCGTCATCCAGGTGTGTTTCTC
>CANFPR010000060.1 GCA_947448975.1 Micrococcales bacterium
CCAGCGGCCATCTGCGAACGACCAGCGTTGTGAACACAAACAAATAACACGGATGCTTTAGCCATGAGTTAATCCTCGCGTAACCGGGTAAACCGAAGGTGAACTACTTGGTAACAGGCTTCTTTTTCGCTGCCGAAGTAGTCGCGGCAGGAGCCTTTTTTGCCACAACCTTCTTGGTGTCACTGAACACAAAGATCAACAGCGTAGCAACTAGAACGCCCACGATTTCGGCGAAGCCAACCACCGAAGCGTTTTGTACCGAAAGACCGTACTGAGCAAACATGCGACCAAAGGTTACGGCCGGGTTGGCCTGCGCACCGGTAACGGTCCAGAGCGCGGCCGAAGCCACCCACAAACCAACTGCCCAAGGAATCAGGTGACCCTGCTTCTTAATCGAGAGCTGACCGATGATCACCAGAAGACCACCGGTAGCAACGGCCTCACCCAAGAAGATGGCAAGGGCCGAAGGCCCCGTCATCCCTGTGTTGGTTTCAAGAGTTGGAAGCAAGATCGACTTGTCGCGAAGCAGCGAACCGATCGCGGTACCGGCGACGGCACCGGCCAGCTGAGCAACCACGTAACCGAAGAAGTCGTTTACCGAAAGCTCGCGACGAGCCAAGAAGAAGAGCGAGACTGCAGGGTTGAGGTGCGCGCCGCTGTAAGGGGCGGCAACCAAAATGGCGCAAACCAAGGCCGCCGCCAATGCGAAGGTGTGCATCGGTGCCGCACCCGGAGTAACCACAACCGCGGTGATTGCGGTGAGAAAGATCATGACGCCCAAGAATTCGGCGAGCATCTTTTTGGCTAGTGGCGGCAGATTCATGAGTTCCTTAGTTTTTGCGGCGAAAGGTTAGAAAACCTACGATTACCCTAGCCAATCGGCCGAGCATTTAGGTTATTCCAGGTCGAGCAGAGCCTCGTTGTGCTTGAGAAAACCAGGTTTCCAAGGAGGGTCGAACCTTGCGTAGTAAACCTCACCCACTGGCTTCAGGCCGGCGGCGAGCACATCCTCGCGAAGTTGCGCCCCGAGTGCCTTGGATTTCGTCTCATTCCAGCCACCACCGAAAACAACCGCGGCAACCTTGTGCTCCTCAACCACGCGAGTGGTGACGTAGCCGTCGGTCGGAGCGGGAACATCTTTGATCGAAACACCAGCGGGAAGCACGAAAGCGATGCGGTGTTCATCGTCGGCCTGGTTAGGGGTTTGCAGCACCGGAGCGGTCATCGCAAACTTCTTGCTCTCGGCATTGCGACCGCTGATGTAGTTCACAAGGGGGCGAAAACCCATGCTTCCAGCCTGCATGAAAGGGCCTCGAGTGATTACCTCAACCAAGACATGGCGCGGATACCGACGAAGCTCGAACGAATCGAACTTTTGAATCAGGTCGTGTGGCTGGCGTTCGGTCATATCTTGATTGTAGGTGGATGTGTTCAAGGCGTAGAACCAAGCCCAGATACTCGGCTAGAATGGAGCAAGTCTGTTCGTCGGCGGTCGCCGGCAGCATCCCCAAAAATGTGAGGTTCTTTCGTGGGCTCAGTTATTAAGAAGCGTCGCAAGCGTATGTCTAAGAAGAAGCACCGTAAGCTTCTGCGCAAGACCCGCCACCAGCGTCGCAACAAGAAGTAGATCGGTCGCGCCCGAATAGGGGCAGACGCGCTCTTACGTTCAACAAAAATCCCGCCAGCAGATGTTGGCGGGTTCTTTGTTTTAAGTGGGCTTCGGCTATTGGCCGGCGCTGGACTTAGCCGCTTGCGCCACCTCGGCTGCTTTGCGCTTGGCCTTGTTGCGGCGACGAATTTCGCGCTTCTTGAAATCTAGGATCTTCCAACCCGTGAGCTTGGCATATTTTTCGAGTTGCTTGTCGGGGTTAACTACAACCGGATGCCCAACGCGGCTCAACATCGGTAGGTCGTTGAATGAGTCGCTGTAGGCGTAAGACTTTTTAAGGCTGATGTTGCGCTCTTTCGCCAACTTGCGAAGGGCCTTCGCCTTGAGTTTTCCGTGCAGTGGACGACCGTCTAACTTTCCGGTGAGAATGCCGTTCTCGTCTGAGGCCACGATGGTGCCCAGTCCTCCGGTCAACCCGAGTTGCTTGGCGATGTGCTCTGCCATCTGAATCGGGCTGGCCGTGATGATCCAAACCTCGCGACCCTTGGCGATGTGATCCTGAGCGATACGCACGGTCTCTGGCCAAAGTTTTGGCTCAATGTATTCGGCATAAACATCGATAACCATTTGAGCCATCTCATCGGCGCGGTGGCCGGCTACCAAACCAAGGGCACGGTCTTCGATGTGTTTCATCATTCCGGCGGTTTCACCGCGCCAAATGAAGTTGAACTGTTGCCAGGCGAAACGGGAAATGTCGCGGCGCCCTAGAAATTTTCGGTCAAAGGCGGCTTTGCCAAAAAGAAACGAAGATGAGCCACGCAACAGAGTGTTGTCGAGGTCGAAGAAGGCCGCAATCTTCTTCGGTTCAATCGGGGTTTCAGGCACCCAACAAGTCTAGGGTTCGAGCCCGCTCTAGTATGTTTCTGTGTCACAAACCATCGACGTAACTCTCATCGGCAAGGCCGGCTGTCACCTCTGTGACGAGGCGCGCGTTGTGGTCAACGCGGTTCTCGGCGACTTCAGGGCGCAAAACACTGGAGTAGCTCGACACGTTCAGGTCAACCTCGTGGAGCACGACATTCTGTTTGATGAGGTTTTAGCGGCGAAGTACCAAGATGAGATTCCGGTGCTGCTGATTAACGGCAAGGTTCACAACTACTGGCGCATCGACCCCGAACGGCTTCGCGGGGCACTCGACGACCTTGCCAACTGGAAGCTTTAGCCAGCCGCAAGCTCTTTTAGCGCGAGCCAACATTGCTCTTGACTAATTGTCTATACTGCTGTCTATACTTCTCATAAGGAAGGCACTGACATGAACATTTTCAAAACCAAGGTATTCAAAAACGGTGGCAGCTGGGCGATACGCATTCCAGCCGCATTGCGAAGCGATGCCGGCGAGCTCTACATTTGGGCAACGGGTGAAGCCGACACCTTCATGGTCAGCACTGCGCCACCAATTGATCGTGACAAGGCTTTTCGAGATTGGCTACTGAGCGACAGCGGCGTATCGCCTGCAGAAGGTCAAGAATTCACCGATCTTCTAGCTGAACTGCGTTCTGAAACGAGTGAGTACAAAAACCCATTCGACCTGACGGGTAAAGAATGACCATCAGGTATCTGCTCGACTCCGACACCGTAAGCTACCTGGTTAGAAAAGTGCCCTCAGTTGTAGAAAGTGCTGTCAGAGCCGAAATATCAAACCTGTGCCTCTCGACACTCACAGAGCTAGAAATTCGAACCGGATTGGCAATCAAGAACGACCCGAAACTTTTTTTGAGCGTATCTGAAGTGCTGGGGCAACTAGAAACCATCCCCTTCGATTCGGCTGCGGCAAACGACGCCTCCAAGGTACGGGCCTTTTTGAGAGCGGTAGGTAAACCGAGCGGCAACCTAGACCCGTTGCTAGCCGGTCACGCGATTTCGCTCGGAGCGGTCTTGGTTACGAATAACACCAAGCATTTCGAAAACGTGCCAGGCCTCATGCTCGATAACTGGGTATCACCAAGCGATTAGTCGCTGAGGTTGGCGTCGGCCCAAACGTTTATCGACTGCTGCACAAACTTGGCCAAACCCGCGGCATGAGCCTCGTAGTTTTCTTTGAACGCAGGGTCGAGCACATAGCTGAGTGCGAGTGACTTGTATGCGGTTCGAGTTGGAGTCCAGAACTGGGCGACGAACGAGTAGTGCTTGCCGATCAACTCCTGCACCGAAGCATCGGTGATTGCACCACCAGCAACCTTCAACTCACCCAAAGCCGACGCGATGGCGTCGTGCTGGGCTTTGTATTGCGCCTGCTGTTCGGCCGAATAGCTCTGGTTTACGCTCTGATGCTGCGCAGCAGTCTCAAACTCACGCATGTTTAGCTACCGGGGATAAGGGCTTAAGGCTCGAGGCGGTTAGGGCCGCGGAACAGGTAGCCAACTTCACGAATGTTCGGCTGGTGAAGCAGCAGCATGATGACGCGCAAAAGACCCATACCGAAACCGCCGTGAGCTGGAGCCCCGAAGCGGAAGAAGTCGATGTAGCTCTGAAGGCCCTCAGGCTCTAGACCCTTCGACTTGATCTGCTCGATGAGCACATCAACGCGGTGTTCGCGCTGAGCGCCGGTGGTAATTTCGGTGCCGCGCCAGATGAGGTCGTAAGAGTTGGTGAGCGCATCGTTGTCGGCGTGACGCATGTGATAGAACGGGCGCACTGTCGATGGGTAGTCGGTTAGAAAGACGAACTCGTGACCAAACTTCTCAAAGACGTGAGCCGCAATCTGGCGCTCGCCCTCTGGGTCCATGTCGCCGCCGCGCTGAATCTGGTGACCGCGCTCGGCAACGATGTCGATTGCGTCGGCAAGGGTGATACGCGGAAACGGCACGCTCGGCACCACAACATCGACGTCGAATAGACGCTTGATGTCGTCGCCGTGCTTTTCTTTCACTGCGGTGAGTGCGCGAACCAGCAACTGCTCCTGAATCGCCATGATGTCGAGGTGCGAGTCGATCCATGAAACTTCGATGTCAACCGAAACAAACTCGGTGGCGTGACGCGAAGTGAACGAAGGGTCGGCGCGAAAAACTGGCCCGATTTCGAAGATGCTGCCGAAGCCGGCCATCATCGCCATCTGCTTGTAGAACTGTGGGCTCTGAGCTAGGTAGGCGTGACCATCGAAGTATTCGAGCTTGAACAGTTCGGCGTTTGACTCCGAAGGCGAAGCCATGAGCTTTGGCGAGTGAATCTCGCGGAAGTTGTTTTCGTTCCAGTATTCGCGCCAGGCGTGCTCGATAGTGGTTTGAATCTGAAAGACCAGGTTCATCTCGGTACGGCGAAGGTCGAGGAATCTCCAGTCGAGACGCTTGTCGATCGAGGTGTCGTCGGCAATCGGGCTAACCGGCTCGGCGAGGGTGACGATTTCGAGTTCGTCGAGCTGAACCTCGAGGCCACCGAGCTTCACGCGCTCGTCGTGAACCAGGCGACCGGTAATCCAAACGAACGAACCGTTGGTGAGGGTAGAAACCTTGGCGGCTAGGGCGTCGTCTTCTACCGGCTGCTCATCAACCACTGGGCGAGGGTAGGTAACCTGAACGTCGCCCGACTCGTCGCGCAGAATGATGAACTGGATGCGCTTCTGATCGCGCAGTTTCTCAACCCAACCACCTAGAAGTACTGGGCCGTCCTCGCGGGCTGCGAGGTCTTTGACGAGCGTGCGTTCGCGCATGACATCCTTGCTTTCGTGGCGGCTGTAAGTGCGCTGGGAGAGCGCCGACCGCCTTCTGCCTCAAGTTTAGCGAAGGTAGAATGAACTCATGCCCGCCAGCCGCATCCACCTCATTCGCCACGGCGAGGTGCACAACCCCGATGGCGTTCTCTATGGCAGGCTTCCGCACTTCGCACTGAGCGAGTCTGGGCACAAGATGGCCGCGGCCGCAGCTAAAGAATTGGTTGCTTCGAAGGCGAAAATCAAACACGTTTACACGTCACCGCTGTTGCGCACTCGCGAATCATCCGAGCCAATCACCGATGCATTCGGTTTGGAGCCTTCGGTAGACGACCGCCTGATCGAGCCGTACAACATCTTTGAAGGCAA
>CANFPR010000061.1 GCA_947448975.1 Micrococcales bacterium
GAGCGCTTTCCAAGCATGCGAGAGGGTTTCAAAACGATCAGCACCCGAAGCACTCAAGCGCTTGGCCTCGCCCCAGCCAACCAGACCATCGCCGTAGCGAATGAAAGTTAGCGGATTCTTCGGGAGGCGTTGAATCAGCGGCAGTTGGCCGTGGTCGAGCTCACGCGTTACTACCCGCATTGCTGCCCCTAACCGAGCCATTTGTACTGCCTGAGCATTCACTGGGAATGCGCCGAAACCCCTAGTTGCCGAGGGCTTGATAGTTCTAATCTGAACTCAAGAACCACAAAATTCTAATCTGGAAAGAAGAGCCAAGATGACCGCCTCTAAAGCATTTGCAGCTGTAGCAGCTTTCGCACTTGCACTACCGATGAGCGCACTTGCAGCACCAGCCTTCGCTTCCACCCCAAACAACTCAACAAAGGCCGTTAGTGTTCCCGTCGTTTTTGCTGAGAGCGAAGGCGACGACGAAGGCGACCACAAATCATCGGGCAAAGACTCCGAATCTGGTCACCACGAAAACCACCACCAGATTCCCCCTGTTGTCATTCGCCCGAAAGACGACAACAAGTCGGGCTCTGGCCACAAAGACGACAACCAATCTGAAGGCGACGACAACGAGTCTGATGACGGCGACGACGATGGTGGCGGTTTCGTAATTCCTGGCCCGGTTCCAACCGGCGCACCGACTCCTAACCCTTCAAACTCCGGCTCTCCTGCTCCTGCTCCCGGTTCGACCGACTTCGGCAACCAGGGCAACACCGACACCACTGGGTTTGGCCAAACCAGAAGCTACAACGTTTCACCGGTCGGCGGTGTCTCACAGGGCTCGTCTATCGAACCGGCCGAGGCAAACCGCGGGGCACTGAACCCTGAGGCTGCGCCACCGGTTGACATTGCCCACATACAGACCTCGGGCAAAACTCCCGCAGATGTCTTCATGGAGTCGGCCACCATCGCACTGACTGCACTCGGTATCGGTGCAGTTGCAATGGGCGGCGTAGCGTCGACCAGAGCCATCAGACTTCGCCGCAACCCAAAGGGCGATTACTTCTACGACGGCGACAAATAGTTTTTGCTTCATTTCCTCTCCTAGAAAAGAACCCATCGCTTTGGCGGTGGGTTTCTTTTCGTTTAACTCACATTCTGGGGAATGCGGGCCTATTGGGCGAGGTTGCAGTTTTTCGTTGCATGCGCCAGCCGAAGCCCCTTTTAGGCCTTACCCGCACGCCATATTCGCCCCAGAATCAACAACCCCGCAAAGGTAGACTTGTCTCGTGTCTAAAGCCGACCTAACCAAACAGCCAGCCCAAGTTGCTGCCATGTTTGACCAAGTTGCAGCCACCTACGACATCACCAACGACCTCCTTTCGTTTGGCCAGTCGCGTCTGTGGCGCGGCATCGTGCGCAAAGCCGTTGAGCCGCGTGCCGGGCAGAGCATCTTAGATTTAGCAGCCGGAACAGGCTCGTCTACCGCCGCTTTTGCAGGCGAAGGCATTCGCCTCGTGGCCGGCGACTTTAGCGAGGGCATGCTGGCCGAGGGGCGCAAGCGTCACCCCGAGATCGAGTTCGTTTTTGCCGATGCAACCAAGCTTCCGTTTGGCAACGAAGAGTTCGATGCCACCACAATCTCTTTCGGTCTCAGAAACGTCGTGGATGTCGAGGCGGCACTCGCTCAGATGTACCGAGTCACCAAGCCGGGCGGCCGCATCGTGGTTTGCGAGTTTTCTAAGGTGACCAACCCAATCTTCAAGCCGTTCTACGGCTTCTACCTAAAGCGAATTCTTCCGCTGTTCTCGAGCCTGGCTTCGAAAACTCCCGAGGCTTACGCCTACCTCGCCGAGTCGATCGAGGCATGGCCTGGTCAACAGCAACTTGCAGCAAAAATCGCGGCTGCTGGTTTTGAAAAGGTCACTTACAAGAATCTTTCACTCGGAATTGTTGCAATTCACAAGGGCTTCAAGCCGCTTGCCAAATCTTCGAACGGGGCCAACTAATGTCGCGAGTTGCACTGCCTAAGCAGATGCGCAAGGTTGCCGACCGCGCACTGCTGCAGCATATCGAAGCGGGGCTCGAAAAGGTCGAGGATGCACTGCTCAAGGCAACCGAACACACCGACCCAATCGCTGCCGTAACCGCGCGTCACCTTGTTGAAGCCGGCGGCAAGCGCATTCGACCAGTGTTGGTTTTGCTAACCGCCGAGCTTGGCAATGCCGATGCGGCATCAGTGATTGACGCGGCCGTAGTGGTTGAGCTCACGCACCTAGCCACGCTGTATCACGACGATGTCATGGATGACGCACCAACCCGACGAGGTGTTGCAACCGCACACCAGATTTGGGGCAACTCGGTGGCGATTCTCACCGGCGACCTACTCTTTGCCCGTGCATCGCAGATTGTTTCTCGCCTCGGCGAAAAGGCCCTTACCCTGCAGGCCGACACCTTCGAACGTCTCTGCCTAGGTCAGTTGCACGAAACCGTTGGCCCCCAAAATGGCGAGGATGCAACCGCGCACTACATCAAGGTTTTGGCCGACAAGACCGGCTCTCTAATTGCAGCATCGGCTCAACTCGGTGCCATGTTTGCAGATGCTCCAGACGAGTACTTGCAGCCGCTTACAAACTACGGTGAAAAAATCGGTGTTGCTTTTCAGCTAATTGACGACGTGATCGACATCGCCGAAGAAGGCGCATCGGGCAAGACTCCGGGCACCGACCTTCGCGCCGGTGTTCCTACGCTGCCGATGCTTTTGTTGCGCACCGAAGCCGCAACCGATTCCGAAGCTGCCGCGCTGGTTGAGTTCATCGACTCAGGTCTTGAAGACGACGCCAAACTTGCAGAAGCCGTTGCGCGTTTGCGCAAGCATCCCGTTGCAGAGGCGGCCTACCAAGAGGCTAAGCGCTGGGCCGATGCCGCCATTGAAGATCTTGCACCACTACCCGAAAGCGCGGTCAAAGCTGCCCTGCGCAACTTTGCCGAAGCGGTTGTTGACCGCTCCAACTAGAAGGAACCAATGTCTAAGTTGCGACTCGCAATCGTAGGCGCCGGACCAGCTGGCATCTACGCTGCCGACTTGCTAATCAAGTCGGAATTGCGCGATTTTGAAGTGTCGATCGACCTGTTCGACCTGCTACCCGCCCCCTATGGTTTGGTGCGTTACGGCGTGGCCCCAGACCACCCGCGCATCAAGGGAATCATCCGTGCCCTTTACGAGGTTCTCGACCGCGGCGACATTCGCTTCTTCGGCAATGTTGAATACGGCAAAGACATCACCCTCGCCGACCTAAAGCAGCACTACAACGCCGTGATCTTTGCAACCGGTGCCATTCGCGACGCATCGCTCAACATTCCCGGCATCGACTTGGATGGCTCATACGGCGCCGCCGATTTCGTCAACTGGTACGACGCTCACCCAGACTTTCCGCGCGAATGGCCGCTCAACGCACGCGAGATCGCGGTAATCGGCAACGGAAACGTGGCGCTCGACGTGGCTCGCGTTCTGGTGAAGCACCCGCAAGACATGTTGGCAACCGACATCCCTGCGAATGTTTACGAAGGGCTCAAGACTTCACCGGTTACCGACGTGCACGTGTTCGGTCGCCGTGGCCCAGCGCAGGTCAAGTTCACGCCACTCGAACTTCGCGAGGCGACTCACATCGAGGGCGTCGACACCATCGTCTACGACGAAGACTTCCAATACGACGAAGGTTCGCAAGAAGCTATCGACACCAACAACCAGACCCGCGTTATGGTCAACACGCTCGAAGGTTTGCGCGAAGAGCCGCAGAACACGGGCGCACCGCGTCGTTTGCACCTGCACTTCTTCTCGAGCCCAGTCGAGTTGGTCGGCGAAGATGGCAAGGTTTCGGCCCTGCGCATCGAACGCACCAAGCTCGATGGCCGAGGTGGGGTAGTGCCAACGGGTGAAATTCGCGAGATTCCGGTGCAGGCTTTTTACCGTGCCGTTGGCTACTTCGGTTCGCCACTCGCCGAGATTCCCTTCGATGCTCGCTCGGGCGTTATTCCTAACCAGGGTGGTCGCGTGGTTGCCGCCGATGGATCGGTTGAGCACGGAGTTTATGCAACCGGCTGGATTAAGCGCGGCCCGGTTGGCCTTATCGGCCACACCAAGAGCGATGCCCTAGAAACCATCAATAATCTGATTGCAGACCGTGCAAACTGGTGGCAACCGAGCGTTGCCGACGAAAGCGCTGTTGAAACTTTGCTGCAAGAGCGCGGCGTGGCTTACATCGATTGGGCAAACTGGCTAATGATTGACCAGCGTGAACGTGATCTTGGTGAAGCCGAAGGACGCGAGCGAATCAAGCTTGTCGAGCGCGATGACTTCTTGAAAGCCGCGAAGGGCTAAATTTCTTTCATGGCCCAATTTCATCTTCGCCGTGCTGGCGTATCGGTAATCTTCGACACCTCGGCAAATACTCCCAACATTCTCTATTGGGGTAGCGAAGTTGGCGATGTCGTCGATGCCGATGCACTGCTGCAGACGCAGTTAGAAACCACTCCGCCGTGCGATTTCGACGAGCCTCAAACCATCGGCATCTGGCGCGAAAACGCGCGCGGATACCTGAGCCGACCAACCATCCTCGGTTCACGTGCCGGTGCAGACTTCACCCAGAAGTTTGAGTTGCGCGACACCAAGCAGCACGACGAGTTCTCAATCGAGTTCTGCTCGGTCGACGCCGAGGCCGCACTAGAGGTGTGCGCCAAATTTGAGCTAGACCCAGCCGGAATCTTAAAGGTCAGCCAATCGGTAACCAACCTTTCGATTGTCGATTTCAACCTCGAAGCGCTAACCACTTTCCTTCCGGTTGCCGACTACGTTTCTGAGTCACTCGATTTCACCGGCCGCTGGCTTAGCGAACGCCACTTGCAACGCCGCGAAATTCAAACCGGGCTCTGGAGCCGCGAAGGTCGCGAAGGTCGCACCGGCCACGACTACACACTGGTTCAGTTTGCATTGACTACCGGGGCGGGTTTTCAGAACGGCGAGGCTTGGGGGCTCTCACTTGCATGGAGTGGCAACAACCGCCACGTAGTAGAGCGCACCCCGATTGGCCGCACAAGCCTCGGAGCGGGTGAACTACTGCTTCCTGGCGAGGTCGTGCTCGGTTCGAACGAAACTTATCAAGCACCAACTGTTTGGGCCGTCTATTCCAGCGCTGGCATCGATGGCGCGAGTGCACGGTTTCACGAGAGCATCCGTGCTCGCAGCAACCACCCAACCAACATTCGCCCAAGACCGGTAACGCTAAATGTATGGGAAGCGGTTTATTTCGACCACGACCTGCAAAAACTAACCGCGCTTGCAGACGAGGCGCAAAACATTGGTGTCGAACGCTTCGTTCTCGACGACGGTTGGTTCGGTGCTCGTCGAAGCGACAACGCCGGTCTGGGTGACTGGGTCGTCAGCTCCGATGTATGGCCAAATGGCCTCCACCCGCTGGTCGACGTCGTGCGTTCGCGCGGCATGGAGTTTGGCCTGTGGTTCGAGGGCGAAATGGTAAATGTCGACAGCGACCTTTACCGCGCGCATCCCGAGTGGATTCTGCACGCCGGCGGCCGTACTCCTCCAGAGTTTCGCATGCAGCAGGTGCTCGACCTATCGCACCCGGGTGCC
>CANFPR010000062.1 GCA_947448975.1 Micrococcales bacterium
AAGCTTGCTTCAAGATGAGAATTCCATGACTTAGGTCGAGAGGCTCGCAGCTAGACTACTGCGTTGATAGGCCGGATGTGGAAGTGGGGACTAAAGACCCATGGAGCTGACCGGTACTAATAAGCCAATGACTTGATAACATTTTTGCTTGCGTCCACTATGTGGTTCCCGAGGTATGGTCGGGAATCGAACAAGAACAACACACTTAACTGTGTGCTAACGATTCACATAACTCAATAGTGTTTCGGCGGCCATAGCGAAGGGGAAACGCCCGGTCACATTTCGAACCCGGAAGCTAAGACCTTCTGCGCCGATGGTACTGCGAGGGGGACCTCGTGGGAGAGTAGGACACCGCCGGACTTAATTTAGAAAATGGCCACCTTTTTTAAGGTGGCCATTTTCGCTTAAGTAGGAATATCAGGAGATCGAATGCCAGATTTTGAAAAATCGCGCAATCATCGCGATCGCAAACCACGCGAAGACGCACCTGCACGCCCGGATTGGCAGCAGCGAGTAGATCGCCCAGCTAGCCCCGACAAGGCCAAGAGTCCACTAATCCCGCACGACATCACTCCAGAAGATCTGGAGATGGGTGTTCGTGTACAACTAAAAACTTTGACGGCTGAAAATGCCGAACGTGTCGCCAGGCACTTGGCCATGGTCGCCATCCTTGGTGATCAAGACATCGAACTGGCTCACCTACACGCCATGGCTGCTGCAGACCGTGCTGGTCGCATCGCAGTCGTGCGTGAAACCCTTGCGATTACCGCATACATGGTTGAAGACTGGGCATTGGCGTTGCGTGAATTCCTAACGCACCGACGCATGACGGCCTCGAACGAGCATCTACCAATGATGGTTGACTGCGAGAGGGGACTCGGCAGACCAAAGCGTGCTCTCGAGCTGGGTAGAAGCGTTGAACGCGCCGACCTACCTGCCGAAACCCGAGTTAACTTGGCCATCGCTATGTCTGGGGCCCGCCTAGATCTTGACGAAAATGAATTGGCCCTGGCCGAACTAGAGATTCGTGAACTTGACCCTTCGCGAGTTTTTGAGTACTCACCGCCTCTGTTCTGGGCATACAGCGACACTCTAGAACTCCTGGGTCGCGCTGCCGAAAGCAAGAAATGGGCAGACTTGGCCGAGCGCGCCGGTAAGGCTATCGACGCAAAGCTGGCCCCTGCTGAAGAGTCTTTTGAGATCATCGAAGAACTCGAGATTCCGCAGGCGTCCGACTTCGTTAGGCGCGAACCTAGGGGCGATCGTCCCGAAGGTGAGCGCCGCAGTTTTGGTGATCGTCCTGCCCGTGACGGTGATCGTCCGCGTCGTGATGGTGATCGGCCACAGGGTGAGCGCCGCAGTTTTGGTGATCGTCCTGCCCGTGACGGTGATCGTCCGCGACGTGATGGCGATCGACCTCAAGGAGATCGCCCTGCACGTGACGGCGACCGCCCACGCACATCGGGCTACGGTGGCCCTCGTTCAGGCGGAACGGGAAGCCCACGCCCTGGTGGTTCGGGCGGAAGAAGTTCAGGTCCTGGCGGAAGGAGTTCAGGTCCAGGTGGAGCTGGCCCACGTTCCGGCGGCGGCCCTCGCGGAAGTAACCCTCGCGGAGGCGGCCCACGCCCTGGCGGTGGAGGAGGCGGCCGTGGCCGCTAACATCCTTACCAAATACGACTGCTTACTAGCCGACCTCGATGGCGTTGTTTATGAAGGCACGCTAGCAATCGACGGAGCCGTTGAATCGATCAATCGTGCTCAGGCTTCGGGGCTCAAGGTTGGTTACGTAACCAACAATTCCTCACGCAAGCCTCAAACCATTGCCGACCAGTTGGCTGGTTTTGGACTCACCGTAGCGCCCGACGAAATCATTTCGTCAGGGCAAACCGGTGTCGAACTGCTAGCAACAATGATTGCCCCCGGGTCGAAGGTTCTAGTTGTCGGAGGCGAAGGTCTGCGCAAACGAGTGGTCGACGCCGGGTTTGAGCTGGTGGAATCATCCGTGGATCAACCGGCTGGCGTAATTCAGGGCTTCGCTCCCGATGTTGCCTGGAAGCACTTGGCCGAAGCGGCTTTTTCTATTCAGGCTGGAGCCAAGTGGGTAGCCACCAACTCCGACTGGACCTTGCCGCAGGAACGCGGATTGGCTCCGGGAAATGGAACCTTGGTTTCGGCCGTGCACACTGCCGTGGGAATTTTGCCCGCCGTTGCTGGCAAGCCAGAACCTGCAATCTTTGCTACCGCCGTCAAGGTTTTCTCTAGCTCGCGTCCACTATTCATTGGCGACCGCATTGACACCGACATCGTTGGTGCCAACCGGGCCGGAATCGACAGTGGGCTTGTGCTAACCGGGGTTAGCACCCGTAAAGAACTCCTTGGCATTGCCGCCGAAGGAAGACCGACGTACATCCTTGAAAACCTTCGAGAGCTCCACAGCGCTTACGCAGCACCAAAGCCAATCAAGTTCGGTTTTTCGTGTGATGGAGCGAGAGTAGAGCTACTCGCGGGTAAAGTTCGCGTCACAGAGGGCGACCCGAAGTCGATGGGCGCACTAAAGGCAGCCTGTGCAGTGATTTGGAATTCTGCAACACCGATTTACGGTCTCGATGTCGAGCCAGCGCTCTACGAATAGTCTTGAACCGGAGGATAAATGTCTAGCGAATTCACCGAACAGGTGCAGCAAGAACTTACACGCATTGCCGAACTCAGCACCGAAGAGCAGGTAGTTGCCTACCGCGCGCTGCACGAACTCCTCGAAGCTGCACTGAACGAGAGTAACTAGTTGCGCGTCGACCTTTTATTGGTTGAGCGCGGTCTAGTGAGATCGCGATCACAGGCGGCATCTCTTATCGATGCCGAACGCGTTCTAATTAATGGAGCGGTGTGCAAGAAACCCGCACAGGTTGTCGATGACGCAGCCGAACTAAAGGTTTTAGAGGCCGTCGATTTTGTTTCTCGAGCTGGACACAAACTGGCAAGTGCGCTCGCCGAATTTGGCGCTCTAGAAGTGATTGGCAAACGTTGCCTCGATGTTGGGGCATCAACCGGTGGCTTCACCGACGTGTTGCTGCGTAATGGCGCAGCAAGTGTGCTGGCAATCGATGTCGGACATGACCAGATGGTCGCCGAACTTCGCGAAAACTCGAGAGTAACCTGCATCGAAGGATTCAACGCCCGCGAACTTTCGGCTGCCACGCTAGCCGAGCACGGAGTAACCGAAGCAAACTTTGATTTGGTTGTAGCCGACCTCTCGTTTATTTCGCTAACCCTTGTGCTCAAGCAGATGCTCAGCGTCGGACCCACCGCCGACCTCGTGCTTTTGATCAAGCCTCAGTTTGAAGTGGGTAAACAATCATTGAGCGCTCGCGGAATTGTGAACCATCACGGTTTGCGTGCACGCGCAATTCACCAAGTTGTAGATGAAGCAAACTCTCTCGGATGCGGCATCCGTGGGTTGGTGCGTTCGGCTTTAGTTGGTACTCATGGGAACATTGAATATGTTCTGTGGATTAGTGCACAAGAACCCCAAAATTCGGGACAATGGACAGACCGTATCGACGCGATAGCCAGGGAGGGCAAATGAGTAAGCGTTTCGTGCTTGTTGTTTCGCACACCGGCCGCGAAGACTCACTTTTGGCTGGGCAAGAAGTTTGCGCTCAGCTCTTGAACGCGGGCATCACCCCCGTGATGACTCAGGTTGAGTTAGACGAGTACGTCGCATTCGCCAAGTCGCAGGTTGCGCCGCATCCCGCAATCGACTCGGTGGCAGTGCTAGGCACCGATGCCCCGGCCAGCGATCTTGAAGTGGTTATGGTTTTGGGCGGCGACGGCACCATCTTGAAAGCGGCCGAAGTCGTTCGCGAAGCGGCGACACCGCTTCTAGGTATAAACCTTGGGCACGTTGGCTTTTTGGCTGAAAGCGAGCGCGACGGTCTCGCCGATGCCGTACAGCGGGTCGTGAACCGTGACTACCTTGTAAAAGAACGTCTCGCGCTAGATGTGCGCGTAATCGTTGGCGGCCAAGAGGAATTTAGAACCTGGGCACTGAACGAGGCAACAATCGAAAAGAGCACCTCCGAACGCATGCTCGAAGTAGTGGTTGAAATCGACAAGCGTCCACTATCTTCATTTGGTTGCGACGGCATCATCATGTCGACACCGACCGGCTCAACGGCCTACTCATTCTCGGCGGGCGGCCCGGTTGTCTGGCCATCGGTAGAGGCTCTACTCTTGGTGCCAATCAGTGCTCACGCTCTGTTTGCCAGACCACTGGTAATCAACCCAAACTCACTGCTAGCCGTCGAGGTCATGCAGCGTTCCTCGGGTCACGGCGTGCTTTGGTGCGACGGCCGACGCACTTGGAAGCTCCCTCCGGGAGCGCGCGTTGAGGTGCGTAAATCTGAGCTTCCGGTTCGACTTGCCCGTTTTAGACAGGGACCATTCACCGACAGGCTGGTGCGAAAATTCTCACTGCCTGTTGATGGATGGCGTGGCCCAGACGCAACTTCAGACAAGGGCTAGACGTGATCGAAGAGATTTCAATTCGCGATCTCGGGGTGATTCGTGAAGCACAACTCAAATTTGGGCGAGGCCTAACCGTAGTTACCGGTGAAACCGGCGCTGGAAAAACCATGGTTTTGACTGCTCTCGGGCTGTTACTGGGTGAGCGTGCCGATTCTTCTTCGGTTCGACAGGGCCAAGACCAGGCTTTTGTAGAAGGCCGTTGGTTTTTACCCACAAACACTCCGGTTTTAGAACGAGTAGTTGAAGCCGGCGGACTCTGCGACGACGGCGAACTTCTGCTAAACCGTTCGGTTTCGAGCGAAGGCCGTTCGCGTGCATCTGCGGGTGGCCGTTCTGTGCCAGCTGGGCTACTTGCCGAGATTGGCGAGAGTCTCGTGATTGTTCACGGGCAAGCCGATCAACTGCGCCTCAAGACCTCCGTCGCTCAGCGCGAAGCGCTAGATCAGTTTGCTGGTCAAGAACTTGCGGGTTTGTTAGCCCAGTATCAGATCAGTTTCCACGCTTGGCGTGAAACCTCGGCCAAACTTGAAAGCCTGAAAACACAGGGTGAGGCGCGCCTAGCTAAGCTCGCTCAGCTTCGCGAAGCGGTTGCCGACTTCGAGCAAGTGAACCCGCAGCCGGGGGAGGACATCGAACTCTCTGACCTTGCCCAAAGATTGACCCACGCCGAAGACCTTCGGCTGGCCGTTACGGCTGCACACGAAGCCATCTCTAGCGAAGATTTCGAGGCCGTGGATGCGCTCTCTCAACTCGGGGTGGCACGCAAGTCGCTCGAGCAGGTGGCCATGCACGATGAGTTGGTCGCCGAGCAAGCTCAAGTCTTAAAGCAGCTCGGTTATCAGCTCAACGATGCCGCGGCCGCACTCAACGGTTACCTTGCGTCGCTCGAAGGTGACACCGCCGTGCAGTTGGAGCAGGTTCAATCGCGACGAGCCGAGCTGGCCTCATTGGTTCGCAAGTATGGCTCGTCCTACGAAGATGCGCTTAACTACCGAGCGAGCGCCCAAGCCGAACTGCTGCTTCTGGACTCTTCAACCGAATCGATTGAGCAACTTGAGGCGCAGGTTGATCAACAACACGCAGACACCCTGGCGTTAGCG
>CANFPR010000063.1 GCA_947448975.1 Micrococcales bacterium
GACCTGGTCGATGTCGGCTTCGATGCGTGCGGCTTCTGATTCTTCTGGGCCCACGAGCGGCAAACGCACGCGAGGGCTGTCGATGAGTCCGAGTCCGTGAAGAATGTACTTGGATGCCACGGTGCCAGGCACGTGGGTCATCGCCGCGCGAACCAGGGGCTCAAGCGAGTTGTGCACCTTGAGCGCGTGGTGGAAGTCGTTGCGGTTGGTGGCATCGACCATCTCGCGGTAGGCAGCCGGGGCGATGTTGGCCGTTACGCCAATAAGACCGGTGGCACCGATCGAGATGTGAGGCAAGACGTTGCTGTCGTCTCCCGAGAAGTAGAGCAAATCGGTTTCGGTCATCACGCGCGACGCCTGGGCGAAGTCGCCCTTGGCATCTTTGATGGCCACGATGTTTGGGTGCTTGGCCGCACGAAGAATGGTTTCGTAAGCGATTGGAATGCCGGCGCGGCCAGGAATGTCGTACAAGATAACCGGAAGATCGGTGGCGTCGGCGATGAGCCTGAAGTGGGTAAGAACACCGGCTTGAGTTGGCTTGTTGTAGTAAGGCGTGACGATCATGACGCCGTCTGCTCCGGCTTTTTCACTGGCCTTGTAAAGCTGCATGGCGTGCGCGGTTTCGTTGGAGCCACCGCCGGTGATGATTTTGGCGCGGCCTGCCGAAACCGACTTGCCAACTTCGACGAGCTTGATCTTCTCGGCGTCGGTGAGGGTCGAGGTTTCTCCGGTTGTGCCGGTTACTACAACACCGTCGGCACCGTTAGAAATCACGTAGTCGATGTGCTTTTCGGTTGCGGCCCAGTCAACTTCGCCATCGGCGTTCATAGGCGTGACGAGCGCGACCAGCACCTGGCCAAAGATATCTTTGTGTTGCGACATAGGTAAAAGACTATCGGTAAGGCGCTTTGGCCCCCAGAGTCAAAATATCTCGGATGCCTACAGGCGCAGGTTACGGGGCGACGCGACCATTCTTGTTGAAGGCCTCGTAGGTGTAAGGCATGAGCTCAGCCCAGAACTCTTCCATCTTCTCGGCGCACATTTCGATTTCACGCTGAGGGAACGATGGGAAGTGGGTTCCTGGGCGAGTGGTACGAAGGCTCAGGAAGTTCATTAGGGCACGCGAGTTCATGGTTACGTACATGCTCGAGTAAATGTTTAGCGGCAGAACGATTCGGGCAACCTCGCGAGCAACACCGGCTTCCAGCATGCGCTGGTAAGACTCGTAGGCGTGCTGGCTGATCGTGCGGGTTTCTTGCTCAACCAAGGCGGTCTGCTCGGCAGTACCCGGAATGAACTCGTAAGCTCCGGTCTTGCCGATCTGCACGAGGTTGCGCTCTGGGCCTGGCACGTAGAAAACCGGGCTTAGCTCCTTGTATCGGCCAGATTCTTCGTTGTACGAGGCAATGCGGTGACGCATGAACTCGCGGAAAACGAAGATTGGGGCCTGCACGTAGAAGGTCATCGAGTTGTGCTCGAAAGGCGAACCGTGGCGGTCGCGCATGAGGTAGTTGATTAGGCCCTTGTCGCGGTCCGATGCTTCGGTGCCGGCGCTGGCGCTTTCGAGGGTTTGCTCACCCTGGGTTGAAACGCGCGCTGCGAACAGCACATCGGAGTCGCTCGCGCTCGCGCGAACAAGTTCAACGGTTACATCACTGCGAAAAAGGATATCTGACACGCGTCAATGCTATCGGTCTGCCGAGCGTAAGAATGCGAAACACTCGAAGGCTGAGAAACTTGCGCACCTAGCCTTTATTCATGAGCCTTGAATTGCGCCTTGCCGTGGTTGTCGCCATTGTTGCTGGCGCCGCACTTCTCGGCGTAGTTTGGCGAGTTACCTCGGGGCGTTCCCGTCGCATCCGTGATGGAAAACAGGTGGATCTCGCAGAACTTGGCGTGCTAAAAAACGGCAAGCCGGTTGACGAGTTCGGCTCGCGGCTAACCTTTCTGCAGTTTTCAAGCGAGTTCTGCAGCCAGTGCGTTCAAACCGCTCGCATACTCGGTGAACTCGAATCGCAGAGCGACGATGTTCTGCACATCGAAGTTGACATCACGAATCGCGTAGATCTGGCCAATAAGTACCAGGTGCTGCAAACCCCGACCACCCTTATTCTCGACCGGCGCGGAGTTGTGAAATCCCGCATCGGCGGCGCACCAAAAACATCGACCCTTGAAACAGAGATTGGAAGTTTTGAAATCTAATGGCAACTCAACAAATTGATCCTCGCGGCCCACGCTTCGGTGCGGCAATCACCGCTACCCTCCTGGCCGTTAGCGTGTTCTTGCTTCTCGACAACTCGACTTTCTCGCTAGGTGCCGGTGTCTTTACCTTCGTAACCCTCTCTTTCGCCTTTGGTGCAGCCTTCGGCGTGAGCGCGCACCCCTACGGCTTGATCTTTAAGAAGTTTGTTCGCCCGAGTTTGGCTGCCCCGAAAGAGCTCGAGGATGCCACTCCCCCACGTTTTGCACAGGCGGTCGGCTTGTTCGTGGCACTCATCGGTTGGGTTTTGCAGCTCAGTGGTGTTGAGTTTGGTTTCGCAATCGCAGCGGGAGCCGCTTTTGTTGCGGCGTTCCTGAATGCCGCCTTTAACTACTGCTTGGGCTGCCAAATCTTTCTTGGGCTCAAGCGCCTGAAGGTTATTCGCTAAGGCTTAGCCTTGTGCAACTTGATTGCCTTGCGCATGCAGGCGCGAGCACGGTTGCGATCTGAAGCGGCGTCATAAACCAGGCCGAGCGAAAACCAGTTGCGCCAATCATCCGGGTGGTTTTGCGTCTTCTCGCGAAAGCGGTCGAACTCTCGGTCGGCCGACTCCTTGATTGGTCGCCCGCTGGGGCGAAGATCAAACCTGAATTCTGGCCAGGCGTTTTCACCCTCGAGTTGCTTGCCGAGCTTTTCGATACGGATGCCAAAAGCAAACTCTTTGATGATGGCCCAAATGGCGACCACCGGAAACGCCAGCAGCAACCAGCCCATGAGCCGACCCACTGGTTCTTTTGCCTCGATCAAAACGAAGGCCGTGTTTGAGAGCAGTGCGACATACATGATTAGCAGCGCACCCGAGACGATGGCCCCTAGTTTTGCACCGGTCATTTGATGACTGCGTCGAGCCCGATGTGCAGGCCCTTCGCCGATGAGGCAAAGATCAGCGCCAGCTTGATTCCCGCCGAGTAGGCGGCAACACTGGTGGTTTCGTGGCTGATGGTTAGAAGTTCGCTGGCGCCCCCGAAGTAAACGTCTTGTTTTGCGTTCACTCCTTCGAGGCGCAAGCTGTGCACCGGAACCCCAGCCACTACTTCGCCGCGCGCCGTTTGCCCAAGGCCAACGATCTCGGCCGACCCTTTACGGCTGGCGGCAATCATTTCGGCGGTGCGAATGGCCGTGCCCGACGGAGAGTCGAGTTTGTGAGCGTGGTGCGCTTCAACGATTTCGATTGAGTCGAAGTATCTGGCCGCCTGGGCAGCAAACCGGGTTGCCAGCATGGAGCCAACCGAGAAGTTTGGCACAACGACTGCGGTGCCCTTGGTGCTGTGCACGCTGGCCTCGATGCCGGCAAGGTGAGTTGCCGACCATCCGCTGGTGCCAACCAAAACCGGAATGCCGTTGGCTAGGGCAAAGGCCACAACCTTTAGGCTAACTTCGAGCTTGGTGACATCGAAAATTACGTCGGCACCTTTGGTTTCGTCGAGTGACGAAGAACTAGAAAGCGCGCTGTGCAGCTCGAGTTCGTCGGCTGCAGCAATAACCTCGAGCGCGAGTTTACCCATGCGCCCGGTTGCGCCTACGACAGAAACTTTGATAGCCATTGCTCTAGATTAGACCAGCCCGGCGAAGGTGTCTTCGGTTATGTCTCCAACGGCTACCAGCGTGCGTTCACGTGCCATTAGGTCGGCAGCGAGTTGACGCACATCTTCGATGCCAACGGCGCGGTAGCGGCGGAGCGCTTCGTCGAGGTCGACGAACTCGCCGGTGCTCAGTTCGGTGCCCGAGAGGCGACTCATTCGTGCGGCGGTGCTTTCAAACTTGAGCGCCAACCCGCCCGAAACGTTGCCGTATGCAATCTCAAGCTCTTCGGCCGTCACTCCCGAGTCGGCGACCTTCTGAAGTTCGAGCAGCATAAGCTCGGCCACTTCGCGCGCCTTGGCTGGAGAGCATCCGGCATAGAGACCAAAGACGGCACCATCGCTGTAGCCCTGGTTGAAAGAGTAAGTGGAGTAGGCGAGGCCGCGCTTTTCGCGAATCTCTTGAAACAGGCGCGACGACATGCCGCCACCGAGAACGGTGTTGAGCACGGCCATCGTGTAGCGACGCTCGTCGTCGCCCACCAGCCCCTGCGAACCGAGCAAAATGTTGGCTTGAGAATTTTCTTCATGGATGACCCGAAGTGCAGACTTGCGAGAAATCGTGGCTGGGGTCAGCGAACGTCGTGGACGCGGCTTTGCCTCCAGGTTGAGATCGACTCCCCCGGCGGTTAGCCCTCGCTCAACGAGTTCAATGAGCTGGTCGTGGTCGATGCTGCCAGCGGCGGCCACAACGATGTCTTGCGGACGATAGTTGGCGCGGTAGTGTTCCCACACGGCGTCTCGCGAGACAGCGGTGATGGTTTCTTGAGTGCCACCGATTGGTCGGCCGAGTTCGTGGTCGCCGAGCACCTCTTCGAAGAAGGCTTCGTGCGCGACATCCTGGGGGTCGTCTTCGTTCATGGCGAGTTCTTCGAGAATCACCGTGCGCTCGTTTTCGAATTCGTTCGGTTCAATCAACGACGAGGTGAGCATGTCAGAGATTAGGTCGATTGCCAGTGGCACAGCCGATTCTTGAACTCGTGCGTAGTAAGACGTGTGCTCTTTACCGGTTGAAGCATTAGAAGACCCACCGACTGAGTCGAAGGCTACCGCGATGTCTAGAGCGGTGCGAGAGTTTGTGCCCTTGAAGAGCAGGTGTTCGAGAAAGTGAGTTGAACCGAAGTGGCCGTTGGTTTCGTCGCGGCTACCAACCGGCACCGAGAACGAAATGGATGCACTCTGGAAGCCAGCAACTTTCTCGCTTAAAACACGAACACCGCTCGGGAGAACAGTGCGGCGAACCACACTGCCACCCGAAGCGGTGAACGTAAGCTCACTCTGATTGAGGTCGAACTGAATGTCAGTCATGACTAGTAATCAGAGCCTTGAGGGTTTTACTCTTCGTCTGAGTCGTTTGACTCAGCTGAAGCGCCTTCACCCTCAACAACAGGAGCAAGCGATAGCTTGCCGCGGTCGTCAATCTTGGTGATTTCAACCTGGATCTTCTGGCCAACTTCGAGAACGTCTTCAACGTTTTCGACGCGCTTTCCGCCCGAGATCTTCTTGAGCTCAGAAACGTGAAGCAGACCATCCTTGCCAGGTACCAGCGAGATGAACGCACCGAAGGTGGCCAACTTGACTACGGTTCCAAGGAAACGCTCGCCAATCTCTGGTACGTGTGGGTTGGCAATGGCGTTGACTGCAGCGCGAGCTGCCTCTGCCGAAGGGCCGTCGGTTGCACCGATGTAAACGGTACCGTCGTCTTCGATCGAGATGTCGGCTCCGGTGTCTTCCTGAATCTGGTTGATCATCTTGCCCTTAGGGCCAATGACCTC
>CANFPR010000064.1 GCA_947448975.1 Micrococcales bacterium
ACCGTAACTGCCAAAGAAGGCACCAACCGCGTTCTTCAGCCATACCCGTACCTGCTTGTCGTCGTAGACGAGTTGGCCGACCTCATGATCGTTGCCCCTCGCGACGTTGAAGACTCAATCGTGCGAATCACGCAGCTTGCCCGTGCCGCCGGAATTCACCTCGTGCTCGCCACGCAGCGTCCGTCGGTAGACGTCGTTACCGGCCTCATCAAGGCAAACGTGCCAAGCCGCCTCGCCTTCTCGGTTTCCTCAGTCACCGACTCGCGCGTTATCCTCGACCAGCCCGGAGCCGAAAAGCTTGTCGGTCAGGGCGATGCGCTGTTCTCTCCGATGGGCACCAACAAGCCCATCCGTGTTCAGGGAGCTTGGCTTGCCGAAGACGAGCTTCACAAGATTGTCGACCACGTCAAGGCGCAGATGCTGCCCGAATACCGTCAAGACATCGAAGAGCAGCAAACCTCAAAGGTTATCGACGCCGACATTGGCGACGACCTAGAGGTTCTGTTGCAGGCGGCAGAGCTAATCATCAACTCTCAGTTTGGTTCTACCTCGATGCTCCAGCGCAAGCTGCGCGTTGGCTTTGCCAAGGCCGGTCGACTCATGGATCTTCTCGAGTCACGCAAAATCGTTGGCCCGAGCGAGGGTTCGAAGGCGCGCGACGTGCTGGTAAAGCCCGATGACCTGGCCGTGGTGCTGGCGCAACTGCGCGGCGAGCCGGGTGCCGTTGCGACTCCACCCGTGCAGCAAGCGGCTCGAGCTATCGACCAAGCCACTGCAGCCGCCTCCAACATGGCGGCCGGAGAATTCGACGACTTCGTGCCTCGCGCATCAGAGTTTGGCGGCGATGACGACGGCGACGAGGATGCCTGGCAACTAACGGGTCGTGACTAGTGAAAAACGATTGGTTCAACTTACCCAACTCGATCACCTTGGCCCGAATTCTTGCAGTACCAATGTTTCTTGCGGTGCTGTGGGTTGAGCCCGACAAATCTTCCGCCTGGCGTTGGCTGGCGGTTTTACTGTTCGTAGCAGCTATTGCCACAGATGGGTTAGACGGAGCCATCGCACGCAAGCGAAATCTGGTGACCGACCTCGGCAAGCTACTCGACCCGATTGCCGATAAAGCCCTAATCGGTTCGGTTCTCGTTGCCCTCTCATTGCTGGGTGAAATCAACTGGTGGTTTACCTCACTGATTCTGTTTCGCGAGCTCGGTATCACTGCTTATCGCATGGCCGTGGTCAAGAGTCGGGTAATCGCGGCCAACGCGGGCGGCAAGGCCAAAACCATCATGCAGGGCATCACTCTTGGCTTCTTGCTATCTCCGCTCGACGTTTACTGGCCGCCGCTAGCTACCATCGAGCTGATCGCTCTCGTGCTCACCACGGCCGTCACACTGATTACCGGTGCCCAGTATGTTTGGGCCGCTATCCGCGGTGGCGCGTCTCGTGTCTAACGAAACCGCAAACCAAAACGCCACCTCGGCCCCGGCTCTGGTCGAATCCCTAAAGCAGCGCAAGCTTCAGCTAGTTCTCGCCGAATCTCTCACCGGGGGCGCAGTGAGCTCAGCCATCGTGTCGGTGCCGGGTGCATCGCAGGTTCTTCTGGGATGCCTCGTTGCCTACGATTCGCGCCTCAAGCACAACCTGCTCGGGGTCAGTCAATCGAACCTCGATGAATTCGGTGCTGCCAGCCAACAGGTAGCCCGCGAGATGGCTAGCGGCGCCCGCAAGCTAGCCGCCGAGGCAAGCGTGAGCCCATCGGAGTCAATAGTTGCGCTCGCGACCACCGGAGTCGCCGGACCCGACATCCAAGACGGAGTGCCAGTGGGCACGGTATACGTCGCGATCGACGGCCCGAATTCTCTCAGCGAGGTTCTTGAGTTTAGATTCGAAGGCGATCGGCAGAGCATCCGTGAACAGTCCGTGCAAGCCGCTCTCAAAGCGCTGGGTAACCTGCTGCACGACTAGTTTTTGATTTTCAGGTAACTCGCAGGTTGAAGCGGAATAGATGTCACATCTAACGGGTATGTTATCTATACGACAAGTGGAAGCACTCGTTGTCTCAACCAAAGGTTGAGTTTCTTTTCAGAGAGGAGGCCCGAATGCTTTTAGTTCGTCGAGAAATTGGTGACGTGCTGCGGGAACTTCGCCTGAAGAAGGGGCACACCCTTCGTCAAGTGGCCGGTAGAGCAAGTGTGGCACTCGGTTACCTAAGCGAGATCGAGCGAGGCCAAAAAGAGGCTTCGAGCGAAATCCTTTATTCGGTTGCCGAAGCGCTAGACGTTCCAATCTCACACATCATGCGTGAGGTCAGCGACCGTTTGGCTGCCATCGAAAACGTGCTCATTCCAGACACGATTCCAGCGGAGTTCATTGCATCTTTCAACGCAGAGACGCAGTCGATTCGCCGATAGATACTTCGACAAAAAGCCCCCGATATTTATCGGGGGCTTTTTGCATTCTTACCCTTACGGCATTCTGGGCTAGGTAGCCTTATTCAATGCGACTCAGCAAGTTCAAAGAACTAATCCGGGATGAATTCGGCGACGCCTACGGTGCCGTCATCTGCCGCGATCTAGTGATTACCGAGCTAGCCGATAAAACCCCGGATGCCGCCATTGCGGCCGGCGTTGACCCTCGTGATGTCTGGTTTGCCATCTGTAAGTCGCAATCGGTGCCCGAAGCCCGTTGGCACGGTGTGAACAAAAATACGAAAAAGTGACACGCCGCAAGAATATTTGTTCGAAATCTTGTTCGAATATTGCTAGGCTGTGTAACAGAACCGAGTAGTGCTCAAAATCTCTAACCAGGTTGTGAGTTATCCACAAAGTTTCGCCACTCGGCATCAGTGTCGGTGGTTCTCCATAGTGTCAAAGCAGAATAAATCCAACGGCGCAACAGCACCAGAATCAAGAGGACCAAATGCCATCACCATCAGATCGCGAAAAAGCGCTAGACACCGCGCTTGCACAAATCGACCGCCAGTTTGGCAAGGGTTCGGTTATGCGTCTCGGCTCAGACGAACGCGCACCTGTAGAGGTCATTCCAACCGGCTCGATCGCACTTGACGTGGCCCTCGGCATCGGCGGGCTTCCTCGTGGCCGCATCGTTGAGGTTTACGGCCCTGAATCTTCGGGTAAGACAACCGTCACCCTGCACGCTATTGCCAACGCTCAGGCAGCCGGAGGCATCGCCGCCTTCATCGACGCCGAGCACGCTCTAGACCCTGAATATGCCAAAGCTCTGGGCGTCGACATCGACGCACTCTTGGTTAGCCAGCCAGACACCGGTGAACAGGCGCTAGAGATTGCCGACATGCTAATTCGTTCGGGCGCTATCGACCTCATCGTCATCGACTCGGTGGCCGCTCTGGTTCCAAAGGCCGAAATCGAAGGCGAAATGGGTGATGCTCACGTTGGTCTTCAGGCTCGTCTGATGTCGCAGGCGCTGCGCAAGCTAACCGGTGCGCTCAGCAACACCAACACCACCATGATTTTCATCAACCAGTTGCGCGAAAAGATCGGCGTATTCTTCGGAAGCCCAGAAACCACCGCAGGTGGTAAGGCCCTCAAGTTCTACGCCTCGGTTCGCCTCGACATTCGTCGCATCGAAACCCTAAAAGATGGCACCGAGTCGGTAGGTAACCGCACCCGCGTGAAGGTTGTAAAGAACAAGATGGCAGCACCTTTCAAGCAAGCAGAATTCGACATCATTTACGGTGCCGGCATCTCACGCGAAGGTAGCCTCATCGACTTCGGTGTAGAGCAAGAGATCGTCAAGAAATCTGGCGCTTGGTACACCTACGAAGGCGAGCAACTCGGCCAGGGTAAAGAGAACTCACGCAGATACCTCATCGAGAACGCCGCAGTTGCAAACGAAATCGAGAAGAAGATCAAGACCAAGCTCGGTATCGGTGTTCCACGCGCTGTTGCAGACCTACCGGTCGAAGCAGATCAGGTAATCGACGACGTAATCGCAGTAGCTCCTAAGGCAGCAACAGCTTAATCGTGGCTTTTCAGCGCAAACGAGCCGGTGGTAAATCTCCAGAAGGAGAGGAATCACCGGCTCGTCCGCTTTCTCCCGAGAGGTTAGAACGGAGGGCTCGTAACGTGTTGCTTTACCAGCTCAACCGCAGCATCAAATCGCGCCAGCAGCTGGCCGACATCCTGGTGAAACGCGAAATACCAGACGAAATAGCGCTCCCGCTTCTCGATCGATTCGAAGAAGCCGGACTAATCAACGACAACACCTTTGCCGAAGCACTCGTGTCATCACGAACCAAGACCCGCGGACTCAGCCGCACCGCGGTACAACGCGAACTGCGTCAAAAAGGTGTGGCCGAAGAAATCGTGCAAGAAGCCACCGCCGAACTCGACTCCGAAGGCGATCTCGAACGCGCCACCGCAATTACCGAGAGAAGAATGCGTGCCATGACTTCGCTTGCGCCCGAAGTTCGCAACCGAAGACTCATCGGGTTTCTGCAGCGCAAGGGCTATTCCTCGGCCATAGTTTTCAAGGCCATCAAACTCGCAGAGGCTCAAGCGGTAAAATCGGAGTTCTAATGAACTCAACCACCGCGCAACGCACCTACGAGGTGCGCACCTACGGGTGCCAAATGAACGTGCACGATTCAGAGCGCCTATCGGGGTTGCTCGAAGACGCCGGCTACACGGTTGGTGAGTTCGACAAAAGTGACGTTGTAGTTTTCAATACCTGTGCCGTTCGAGAGAACGCCGACAACAAGCTCTACGGCACCCTCGGTATTCTGGCGACCAAGAAAAAGGAACACCCCGGCATGCAAATCGCCGTCGGTGGTTGCCTCGCTCAAAAAGACCGTGACACCATTCTCAAGCGGGCCCCATGGGTCGACGTTGTCTTCGGTACTCACAACATTGGCAGCCTGCCGGTTCTGCTCGAGCGGGCCCGTCATAACCAAGAGGCTCAAGTCGAAATTGTTGAGTCGCTAGAAACTTTTCCAAGCAACCTGCCGACCAAACGCGAACGCACCTACGCTGCTTGGGTCTCCATTTCGGTGGGCTGCAACAACACCTGCACCTTCTGCATCGTTCCAGCCTTGCGCGGTAAAGAACGCGACCGTCGCCCCGGCGAAATCCTCGCCGAAATTCAAGCACTCGTCGCAGAAGGCGTAATCGAAATAACGCTTCTCGGCCAGAACGTAAACACCTACGGAGTTGAGTTCGGCGACCGTGGAGCCTTCGCAAAACTTCTTCGCGCCTGTGGCGAGATTGAAGGGCTTGAACGAGTGCGCTTCACCAGCCCTCATCCAGCGGCATTCACCGACGACGTAATCGAAGCTATGGCCGAAACGCACAATGTGATGCCAAGCCTGCACATGCCTCTCCAGTCAGGCTCAGACGCAGTGCTCAAGGCCATGAAGCGCTCCTACCGCTCCGAGAAGTACCTTGGAATCATCGAGCGAGTTCGTGCTGCCATGCCAGATGCGGCCATCACCACCGACATCATCGTTGGCTTTCCGGGTGAAACCGAAGAAGATTTTCAAGACACCATACGAGTTGCCTCCGACTCGCGATTCTCGGCTTCTTATACTTTCCAATACTCCAAGCGACCAGGCAC
>CANFPR010000065.1 GCA_947448975.1 Micrococcales bacterium
ACAGCCACGCCTTGGTTGAGTGCACGCGCTTGCCATGCCCAGAACAGCAGGGCGAGCAGGGCTGGTGCCGCCCAAATGACTATCGCGTTCTGCCAGCCAGCAAGAGCCACGGATGTAGGCACCGCAGTTGCCGCGGCAAAACTCGCCGAGAGGGCGAGAACCAGCGTGTATGCCGAGGTTACTTGGGCAACGTGATTCTTGAATCTGCCTCTAACCACGGCCGGCAGCATGACGTTGGCCACGGCAATTGCAAGACCAGTCACGGCTGTGGTCGCCACGAGTACTTCAAAGCCAAACCACGGGCGAAGCAGGATTGAAGCGATCAGAAGCGCTTGGAGTATGAGCATTAAGCGATCGATGCCGAAGCGCCGCGATAACCAAGGTCCGGCGAACGCTCCGAATCCGAAGCTAAGAACTGGAATCGAGGTCAACAATCCTTGCTGAGCCAACCCGATGTGCAGATCTGCGGCGAGTTCAGGAAGAAGCGGGCCAACAGCGGCCAGCGGAGGTCTGAGCACTAGAGAAGTGAAAAGCAATGCAGTTAGCGAGAGCCAACCCAGCCTGCGGCTAATCATTGTTTGCCTTTGGTGGCAAGGTAGGTAACCAGGCGCTCGATGCGGTACCGAGGGTCACGCTCAGCGCCTTTAGCGGCGGCATCGGCTTCGGCAATAAGTCGAAGCGCGCCACCGAGAGCCTCGTCACTCCAGCCCTGAACATCTGTGCGCACTCTCGCGAGCTTCCAAGATTCGATGCCCACCGAAGACGGGGTAGCCGAACGGTCTGAGTGAATTCGAGCCATCAGGCGCACCTTCGAAGCGATGGCAGCAACCACTGGAACCGGATCGAGCCCGGTGTTGAAGCCGTGCCTCAGAAGAGCCAGCGCTTCTCCCTGCCGCCCGGCCAATGCCATGTCGGCAATCTTGAAGGTGCTGGTCTGAACTCGCCCGCCAAAATAGCGGTCAACGATCTCTTCGGTGATGCTTTCGGCAGAGTCAACTAGCAGTTGGCTGCAGGCAGATGCCAGTTCTGCGATGTCGCCAGAGAATGCGTCGACCAGGGAACGCACCGCCTGATCGGTAATCTTTCGTTGCTCCTCAGTGAACTGCAGTTGCACGAAGCGAACCCGGTCGGGGTCTTTATCGATTTTTGAGCAGTCAACCTCGACGGCAGTGGTTTCGGCGCGAATAACGTCAAGCAAGGCCTTGCCGCGAACGGAAGCGCCGGAGTGCTTTAGAAGCAGGTATGTGTCTGCAGCGGGGCTGGCCACGTAGCTCTTGCCGTCTTCGATGAAAGCGTCGGTGCATCGCTCAACATTGTCTACAACGATGAGCCTGGGCTCGGCAAACAGTGATGGGCTAGCCAGGTTTAGGAGCATCCCGGACACGTATTCCGAGGCATCGACTTCGTTTATTTCAAGCTCTTGATGCTTTTGACGCAACTGATTGCGAATCGACTTAGCCACTTGACCCGAAAAATAGGGCTCGGAGCCGAATAGGAGCATGACCGGCGCGGGATGCGCTTTGCGCCAATCAACCTTCTTTGCCGAACTCACCAGAAAAGCCTAACCGCGACCCGACGAACCGATGACTAACTCGCCATGTCTTATCGCGACCGAGATCGAACCTTGCAAATCGGTGCGCAATATTTGTGAAGATGCATCTTCAAATATCCTCAAGGTGCGTGTCGTCGGATGCCCGTAAGGGTTTCGCTCGCCAACGGAAAACAAGGCCACCTCTGGTCGCAGCTGTTCAAATAACTCCGGATACTGATCTCCCGAGCCGTGGTGACTAACTTTCACAACGAGCGGAATGTTCGGTCGTCTAGAGAGCAATGCTTCGTGATACTCAACCGCTCGCATTTGGCCCTTCTCTCCCAGATCGGCGAAGGTGAAGAGGTCGAGACCCTCCAGCCTAAAAGCCATGGTGATGCTTGCGTCGTTGGAATCATCGGAGCCCCTTGCGTTTGACTCTGGCTCAATCACCTGCCAACTTGCCGCGCCGAGCTTGCCCTGCATGCAGCACTCCCCCGTAATCGTGTCGATTGACGCATCGTGCAATAGCTTTTTTGAAAGGTGGGCAAGCGGACGTTCGTCGACAAAGGGTGTCAGCATGGCGAGTTCCACATGTCTTGAACTGAGAGCGCCCGAAAGCCCGCCGACGTGATCGGCATCGAAGTGGGTAAGCACCAGCAGATCGATGTTGTGCACACCTAGACGCTTTAAGCAACCATCGATTGGTTTCGGGTCGCGGCCAACATCTATGACGGCTATTGCATCTTGAGAGCGCACCACGAGGCCGTCGCCTTGCCCTACATCGCAGGCAACTACCTGCCAGTCGTTCGATGGCCAACTCACGAACGTTCGAGCCGCTGAACTCGCGGTTAGCCCCAACAGAATCGCCATGACTGCAGAGATAACTAAGGCGAGTCTCCTGCGCGAAAAAAAGTAGAAGCTGCACGCGAGCACAAGACTGCCGGTGGCGATCATACCGAGGAATCCGCTAGGCCACCAAAGAGTTGCCGCCGGTAGGTCGGCAAGCTTTGAGACCTGAACGATCGCATTCGCTGGGATGCTCGCGCAGAAGGTGAGCACACCGACGAGCGGTGCCCCAATGGCTGCGCAAATGAGCGCTGCTATGCCGAGTACCGTGATTGGCGCAACCAAAGGTTCGGCAAGCAAGTTGGCTACTACCGAGTAGGTCGGAAGCCCACCCTGAAGGGGCTCCAGCATAGGCAAACACCAAAGTTGCGCCGCTACCGTGACTGCAAGCGACGCGGCAAGCCACTTGGGCATTCTTGAACGCCAGCGCTCAAACAACTTAGGTGCCAAGATCAGAATGGCCGCGGTAGAGGCAACCGAAAGAAGTAAACCGAGCTCGCCTGCCATGGATGGCCAGAGTAAGAGAACCAGAACCACCGACCAAGCAAGCGCGACTAGCGGCGGCACCCTTCGCCCACCAGACATCGACAGAATGACCAGGCCAGCCATGATTGCCGAGCGAAGCACCGACGGTTGCGCCCCGACTACAAGCACATACATGACAAGTGCGAGCACGGCGAGACTTGCGCGGGTAGGTCTTGAAATGGTGAACCGTTTGAGTAGCAGAAGAACGCCACCAAGCACGATTGCACAGTTTGCTCCCGAGACTGCGCTCAAGTGCGTAAGTGAGAGAACTTTGAGGCGCTCGGAGGTCTTGGTACTAAGTGCAGAATCGTCACCGATGGAAAGACCCAAAACCAGCGCTCGAGCATCACCGCTGACTCCTGTGGTCTGCACTTGAAATCTTTGTTTAGCAGCCTCAACACCACTCAACCAACCAGGGCCAACTTCGGCACTCTGCGTTGATGAACCCACTGCGCCATCGCGGGTGACTGCAAATGCTGCTTTTGCAGTGCCGATGTTTTGAAACCCGAGACCGAGCAATACAGAACCGAAAATGCAGACCGCAGCAAAGCATAAAACTGCAATTCTTGGTTGCGCTCTCGAGCCATTTGATCTTGCTCTCAAGCCAAAATGCACCAGCAGCCAAGTGACCGTTGCGCCTGCGAGGTTAGCGACAATGCCAGTCAAGCCAATAGGTTCCACGGCTAGTTTGAACCAATAGGCAACGGCGATTGCTACAGGAATCAAAGCATGACCATTGGTTTTATGGCCGCGTAGAGTTTGTCGCCGATACCTCCAACTTCTAATAGGTCGGCGATGTGGTTGAACCCGCCATTTGCGGTGCGCCAGTCCATGATTCGCCCAGCTAGTTTTGGCCCGACACCCGGAAGACTTTCAAGTTCTGCGGGGGTGGCTCGATTGATGTTGATCTTAGAAGCGCTTGCAGTTGCCGAGGTGGCACCAACTGAGGTGCTGGTCGATTCCGAGGCCCTAAGAATCGTTATTTGTTCGCCATCTTCAACCGTTCTAGCGAGGTTAACGCTCGATTGGTCGGCCTTGGTGGCGAAACCTCCGGCCAGGGCTATGAGCTCGAAGATGCGCGAACCCTTGGGCGCTGGGTAGACCCCGGGATGCTTCACCGCCCCTGCCACATGCACGAATATGTTCTCCGGCTCAATGACGAGCTCGCCCTTGGACTCGCTTGGTTTGGGCAGCGCAACCACCGCTTCTTGTGCCGGTGTGGTTAGAAGCCAGGCAGCAACGCAAACGACCGCCAAGACAGCCAAGAATAGGCGCTTCCGCACCCGTGTATCGAGAGCGCTGAACTTGGTTACCAGAGACTTGAAAGAGAGCACGTCACCAAGTTAGAAGCCTGACCAAAGTCTGACGCCCACAGAACCAAATCTGTGGAAAGTTGACTGACGAATCTATTCGCGGGTGGCGATGTTGACCAGCTTTGGCTCGCGCACGATGATGGCCGCAATTTGGCGGTCACCGATTGAGCGCTTGACTGCATCAGAGGCCATGGCCAGCGCTTGAAGGTCATCTGCGCTGATATCGAGCGCAACTTCTAGACGGTCGCGCACCTTGCCATCCACCTGAACCACTGCAACTACGCTCGATTCGGTCACGAGAGCAGGTTCGAATTCCTGCAAACCCGCAAGCGCGATTCCAGGTTTTTGTCCCAGTTTCTGCCACATGTCTTCGGCCGTATATGGCGCAAACAGTGAGAGCGCTTTGGCGATAACTTCAACTGCCTCGCGAACAGCAGGGTCAGCTGGCCCAGCAGCGCCATCGATAGCCTTACGCGTAGCGTTCACCAGCTCCATGACCTTGGCCACACCTACGTTGAATTTGAATGATTCGATCAACGGGCTGAAGTCTCTCAAGAACGAGTGGGTAGCCTTTCGAAGCTCAGGGTTTCCCTTCGAGAAATCGACACCAATCTCTGAGGCAACGTCGTTGGCTGTTCTCCAGGCACGAGCCAAGAACTTTGCCGAACCGCTCGGTGATACATCGGCCCAGTCAATGTCGTCTTCTGGAGGGCCAGCGAAAGCCATGGTCAAGCGCACTGCGTCTACTCCATGTTCGTCGAGCTGGTCGCCGAGTGCCACAAGGTTTCCGCGCGACTTGGACATCGCGCTACCGTTCATGAGCACCATGCCCTGGTTCAAAAGTCGGGTGAATGGCTCATCGAAATCGACCATTCCCATGTCGTGCAATACCTTCGTGAAAAAGCGCGCGTAAAGCAGGTGCAGAATCGCGTGCGTTACGCCACCGACGTACTGGTCGACCGGAGCCCACTGCTTCGCCGCATCCTGAGGAAAAGGCACCTCGGTGCTTTGAGGTGAGAGGTAGCGCAAGAAATACCAAGATGAATCGACAAAGGTGTCCATGGTGTCGCTGTCGCGCTTGGCAGGTTTGGCGCAGTTAGGGCATGGCACGTTTAGCCAAGCCTCTGCTCCGCCGAGTGGGCTGGTGCCCTTTGGCTTTAGGTCGAGGCCCTCGGCACTTGGAAGCTCAACCGGTAGTTGCTCGGCAGGTACGGGTACTTCGCCGCAATCTTCGCAGTGGATGATCGGAATGGGAGTACCCCAGTAACGCTGACGAGAAATCAGCCAGTCGCGAAGCCTAAAGTTCTTAGTTGCCTTACCTGCGCTCTTCTCGTGAAGAAG
>CANFPR010000066.1 GCA_947448975.1 Micrococcales bacterium
AGGGTTCGATTCGTGCTCCACAGATGCGCGGCGGTGGCATGGTTCACGCTGTGAAGCCACGCGACTACTCGCAGCGCACCCCAAAGAAGATGATCGCTGCCGCTATCAAGGGAGCTCTCTCTGACCGCGCACGCAACGGCCGTCTTCACGTCATCAACGAATTCGCAATCGGTTCGGCTCCGTCGACCAAGGCTGCTGCAAGCATCCTTGCTCAACTAACCAACCACCGCAACGTTCTTGTGGTTCTTGACCGCAACGATGACACCAGCTACAAGAGCCTGCGCAACCTACAGAGCGTTCACGTTCTACCGGTTGACCAGCTCAACGCCTACGACATCCTGTTGAGCGACGACCTGGTATTCACCAAGTCGGCACTCGACGCATACATCGCAGGACCAGCCAAGGGTTCGTCGGCTAAAGCCGTCGCAACTTCTGGGGAAGCCGCACAGGAGGCATAAAGATGGTCGCCATCAACAAGAACCCACACGACGTCATCATCAAGCCGATCGTGTCTGAAAAGAGCTACAGCCTGATCGACGAAGGTAAGTACACCTTCGAGGTCGACCCACGTTCAAACAAGACCGAGATCAAGCAGGCCATCGAGTCAATCTTCAAAGTGAAGGTTGCTTCGGTCAACACCCTCAACCGTGTTGGCAAGGTTAAGCGCACTCGCGTCGGCCTTGGAAAGCGCAAAGACACCAAGCGCGCCATCGTCACCCTAAAGTCCGGTTCAATCGACATCTTCACCAACGTCGGCTAAGCGGAAGTAGAGAAAGCAAAAAATGGCTATTCGCAAATACAAGCCAACGACCCCTGGTCGTCGTGGCTCGTCGGTCTCGGACTTTGCCGAGATCACTCGCTCGACTCCTGAGAAGTCGCTGCTCCGTCCACTACCGAAGACCGGTGGCCGTAACTCGGCTGGTCGCATCACCACCCGCCACATCGGTGGAGGTCACAAGCGCCAGTACCGTGTTATCGACTTCCGTCGTCACGACAAAGATGGCGTTCCAGCAACCGTTGCTCACATCGAGTACGACCCGAACCGCACCGCACGTATCGCTTTGCTGCACTACATCGACGGCACCAAGCGTTACATCATCGCCCCGAACAAGCTAAAGCAGGGCGACCGCATCGAGCAGGGTCCATCGGCCGACATCAAGCCGGGCAACAACTTGCCACTCAAGAACATCCCAGTGGGTACCGTTGTACACGCGATCGAACTAAAGCCAGGCGGTGGAGCTAAGCTCGCCCGTTCGGCCGGTGCTTCGATTCGCTTGGTTGCAAAAGATGGCGACAACGCTCAGCTGCGTTTGCCTTCAGGCGAAATCCGCAACGTGGATGCTCGCTGCCGCGCAACCATCGGCGAAGTCGGCAATGCCGAGCAGTCGAACATCAACTGGGGTAAGGCTGGCCGTATGCGCTGGAAGGGCATTCGCCCAACCGTGCGTGGTGTAGCCATGAACCCAGTCGACCACCCACACGGTGGTGGTGAGGGTAAGACCTCGGGTGGACGTCACCCTGTAACCCCTTGGGGTCAGGCTGAAGGTCGCACTCGTAAGCCGAACCTGCCAAGCGACAAGATGATTGTCCGTCGTCGTCCATCCGGCAAGCAGCGTTAGTAGGAGCCTGAAAATATGCCACGCAGTCTAAAAAAGGGTCCATTCGTTGACGACCACCTGTTCCAGAAGGTTGTCAAGCAAAACGAGGCCAACACCAAGAACGTGATCAAGACCTGGTCGCGCCGTTCGATGATCGTTCCAGCCATGCTGGGCCACACCATCGCGGTTCACGACGGTCGTAAGCACGTGCCTGTATTCGTCACTGAGACCATGGTTGGTCACAAGCTCGGCGAATTCGCACCTACCCGCACCTTCCGTGGTCACGTGAAGGATGACAGAAAGGGCAAGCGCAAGTAATGCAAGCTCTAGCGAAAATCAAGCACATCCGCGTCACTCCGATGAAGGCACGTCGTGTCGTCAACCTGATCCGCGGAAAGCAGGCCACCGAGGCGCTAGCTATCCTGAAGTTTGCTCCTCAGGCAGCCAGCGAGCCAATCTACAAGTTGGTTCACGCCGCAATGGCAAACGCAAAGGTGAAGGCAGATGCTGCCAACATCCTTTTCGACGAAGACGACCTAATCGTGTCGTCGGCATTCGTCGACGAGGGCACCACCCTGAAGCGTTTCATGCCTCGCGCTCAAGGACGCGCATTCCGCATCCTTAAGCGCACCAGCCACATCACCATTGTGGTTTCCACCCCAGATGAACTTGCCGTCAAGGCAGGCGCCCAGAAGGCGAGGACCAAGTAATGGGTCAAAAAGTAAACCCTTACGGCTTCCGACTCGGAATCACCACCGACCACCGTTCGCGTTGGTTCACCGACTCAACCAAGAAGGGCCAGCGCTACAGCGATTACGTTGCTGAAGACATCCGCGTTCGCGAGATGCTCACCAACCGCCTCGACCGCGCCGGCGTTTCTCGCATCGAGATCGAGCGCACCCGCGACCGCGTTCGTGTTGACATTCACGCAGCCCGCCCAGGTCTAGTTATTGGCCGTCGTGGCGAGCAGGCCGAAGTCATCCGTGCCGACCTCGAAAAGCTAACCAAGAAGCAGATTCAGCTGAACATCCTTGAGGTTAAGAACCCAGACATGGATGCACAGCTAGTTGCCCAGGGTATCGCCGAGCAGCTCAACGCACGTGTGGCCTTCCGCCGCGCAATGCGTAAGGGTATGCAGGGTGCTCTTCGCAGCGGTGCTAAAGGTATTCGTGTTCAGACCTCCGGTCGTCTTGGTGGCGCAGAAATGTCGCGTCGCGAGTTCTACCGCGAAGGCCGTGTTCCACTACACACCCTCCGTGCCAACATCGACTACGGCTTCTACGAGGCCAAGACCGTTTTCGGTCGCATCGGTGTAAAGGTTTGGATTTACAAGGGTGACGTAACCAACCGTGAACTTGCTACCCAGCAGGCTGCAGCGAAGGGTGGCCCTCGTGGTCCTCGTCGTCCAGGCGCTGGCGCACCAGCAGCTGCACCAGCAGCCGCTGCCCCAGTTGCTGCAGCTCCAGTAGCTGCGCAGACCGCCGGATCGGAGAACTAATCATGCTGATTCCACGTCGTGTAAAGCACCGCAAGCAGCACCACCCGAAGCGTTCGGGCGCTGCCACCGGTGGCACCAAGGTTAGCTTTGGTGAATACGGTATTCAGGCACTTACCCCTGCTTATGTGACCAACCGTCAGATCGAGTCTGCTCGTATCGCGATGACCCGTCACATCAAGCGTGGTGGAAAGGTTTGGATCAACATCTACCCAGACCGTCCGCTCACTAAGAAGCCAGCCGAAACCCGCATGGGTTCGGGTAAGGGTTCACCGGAGTGGTGGGTCGCAAACGTCAAGCCAGGACGCGTGCTCTTCGAGCTCAGCGGTGTATCAGAGACCATTGCTCGTGAAGCAATGACTCGTGCGATTCACAAGCTGCCTCTAAAGGCCCGCATCATCAAGCGCGAAGAAGGTGACGCATAATGTCGATCGGTTCAAAGAACCTGGCTCCTGTAGAGCTAGACAAGATTGAAGATTCGGTTCTTATCGAAGAGCTCAAGAAGGCTAAGGAAGAACTTTTCAACCTACGCTTCCAGTCGGCCACCGGCCAGCTCGAGAGCCACGGACGCCTACGTGCCGTAAAGCGCGACATCGCCCGCATCTACACCGTTATTCGTGAGCGCGAGCTCGGCATCCGCGCGGTTCCTGCCGCTGCAGCTGTCAAGCCTGCCACCAAAGCCAAGAAGGCTGAGGCCACCGAGGCCGCAGCTACTGAGGAGGCATAACCATGGCTGAAACTAAGAAAGCAGCAGTTGCCGAAGTTGCTACCGAAGAGGCTCGCGGTTACCGCAAGACTCGTCGTGGCTACGTTACAAGCGACAAAATGAACAAGACCATCGTTGTTGAGGTCGAAGACCGCGTAAAGCACCCGCTTTACGGCAAGGTTATCCGTCGTAGCAAGAAGATCAAGGCTCACGACGAGCTCAACACCGCAGGTATCGGTGACTTCGTTCTAATCAGCGAAACTCGTCCGCTATCGGCAACCAAGAACTGGCGTCTAGTCGAGATTCTCGAAAAGGCCAAGTAAAAAATCCCTAGGATGCCCGTCGGTAATGGGTATCCATCAAACAAGGAGTAACAAATGCTTCAGCAGGAGTCGCGACTCAAGGTCGCTGACAACACCGGCGCTAAAGAGCTGTTGACCATCCGTGTTCTCGGTGGCTCTGGCCGTCGTTATGCCGGACTCGGCGACGTTATCGTCTGCTCGGTCAAAGACGCCATCCCAGGTGGCAGCGTTAAGAAGGGTGACGTCGTAAAGGCCGTTATCGTTCGCACCGTAAAAGAGACCCGTCGTCCAGACGGCTCATACATCAAGTTCGACGAGAACGCCGCTGTGATCATCAAGAAAGACGGCGAGCCTCAGGGCACCCGCATCTTTGGTCCAGTTGGTCGCGAGCTTCGTGACAAGAAGTTCATGAAGATCATCTCGCTAGCACCGGAGGTTCTATAACTCATGGCAAACATCAAAAAGGGTGACCTCGTACAGCTCCTCACCGGTGGCTCGCAAGAGCGCGGTGGAGACCGTGGCAAGCAGGGCAAAGTTATCGCCGTCGACAAGAAGACCAACCGCGTCATCGTCGAGGGTCTAAACCTGAAGACCAAGCACGTCAAGGCCGGCCAGACCGACCGCGGCAGCAAGACCGGTGGCATCGAGACCGTTGAAGGCCCGATCCACATCTCAAACGTTCAGCTTGTTGACCCAAGCACCAAGAAGCCAACCCGTGTTGGCGTAAAGGTGACCACCGTCAAGAAGACCGTCGCCGGCAAGGATGTCGTCAAGACCGTCCGTGTTCGCGTGGCTAAGAAGTCAGGTAAGGAACTCTAATGACTGACGCAACTGTAAAGGCTCCAAAGGCCGCAAAGGCTGCCGCTGGCAAGGCTCTGCCTCGCCTAAAGGCCGAGTACCGCAAAGAGATCATCGCTGCGCTTACCAAGGAGTTTGGTTTCACCAACCCTCACCAGGTGCCGAACCTCACAAAGATCGTTGTGAACATGGGTGTCGGCGACGCCGCTAAAGATGGCAAGCTCATCGATGGCGCTGTCAAAGACCTCACCGCAATCACCGGCCAGAAGCCACAGGTTAACTTGGCTCGCAAGTCGATCGCTCAGTTCAAGCTGCGCGAAGGCCAGGCCATCGGTGCGCACGTTACCCTTCGCGGTGACCGCATGTGGGAGTTCCTCGACCGCCTACTAAACCTTGCACTGCCTCGCATCCGTGACTTCCGCGGTCTAAGCGACAAGCAGTTCGACGGCAACGGTAACTACACCTTCGGTCTCTCAGAGCAGAACGTATTCCACGAGATCAACCAGGATTCCATCGACCGCGCCCGCGGTATGGACATCACTGTTGTGACCACCGCCAAAAACAACGATGAGGGCCGTGCGCTTCTACGCGCGCTCGGTTTCCCGTTCAAGACCAACTA
>CANFPR010000067.1 GCA_947448975.1 Micrococcales bacterium
AAGAACTGTTCCGCTCGCTTCGCGGCTACCGAATGTCAAATGAATCGGGTAAATCCAAGGATGCACTCGACAAGATGTTCGAACGCGACAAGGAGTCGCTGCGCGGAATGGGTGTGCAGGTCGAGGCTTTCATTCGTTCATCTGACATCGAAGACAACACCGAAACCCGCTACTTCATACCTGCCGACACCTTCGTTTGGCCGTCGGGCACGAACCTGAGCGCCAATCAACTTCGCCTTCTCGAACTTGCAGCCAAGGTGTGGGCCCGCGCGAGCTTCTCGGTAGAGGCATCCCGTGCGGTAATGCGACTTAAAGCGCTCGGCATGCCGAGCGATGGTCTAGACCTCGAAGGGTTTGCACCGAGAATTCTCACCAACGAACCGGGTATTTTGCAGCTCGAAGAAGCTGCCAGAGACGGCGTTGAAGTGGCTTTCAAATACCGTGCTCCCGATCGAGAGATTGAAACCAGAACCGTTCAACCGTGGCAGGTTCGCCACATCTCGGGTCAATGGCTTTTGGTGTGCTGGGATGTCGAGAAGCAGGATATTCGTAACTTCATGCTCAAGCGCATCGTGAGCCGAATCGAAGCCACCGGCAACAAGTTTGAGATTGCCACCCACGAGCAGGTAAACCAAGCCTCGAAGAGCCTCGAAGAGTTCATTTCGAAGAACGTGGCGGTCATCAAGGTCGCACCGCGCACCGAAGCTTGGGTTCACTTTGAACTTGGCGACGCCACCGCCTCCGACGGCGTGGTGACCATGAACTTTATGGACCTCCACTTGCTAGCCGAGTCGCTGCGCGCTTACGGGCGCACCGTGGAGGTTCTACAGCCAGCCGAACTCAAGGATGCCATCACCAAAGGCCTGCAGAGGGTGGTGAATGCTCATGCCTAAGCTCAAAAAGGTTCTTTCGGGTGACGATCAGTTCAACTTCCTCATTTCACTTATCGGCCTGGTTCAGCGCGAAGGTGAGATTCACATCGAAGCCGCAGCAGAGCGCCTCGGTATGTCTGTGGCGGCCATTCGTAAAGCAATGGAGACTCTTGTTAAATCGGGTGGTGTTCGGGCCGACGGGCACGAACTGCTGCCGTTCAACTTCGACTGGGACCTGTTTCACGATGAAGGCGTTCTAGCCTTTCTCGAATCTGGAATCATCACCGATGCACCGCGAATCTCGATGCGTCAAGCTTCGGCAATCGCCGCTGGGCTCTCATACCTGCGGGCTCTTCCGGAATTCGCATCCGAGTCTGAAATCGAAGAGCTCATTGCGCTACTCGCCAGTTCGCAACCGGCCTCCACGCCACCGACGATCGCCTACGAAGTGGGCACGGTGGGTGCAGATGTAGCCACGTTGCGCAAGGCGATTTTGGCCCAACAGCAAATTACCTGCAACTACATCAACCAGCGCGGTGAGGCAAGCGATCGAACCCTCGAACCGCTTCGGCTTGATCTTCAGAATTCGCAATGGTACCTGCGCGCCTGGTGCCCGGTGAGCGAACTGGTCAAATCGTTCAGGCTCGACCGCATGCGTCAAGTGCAGATTTCAAGCGAAGCACGGTCGGTTGCAGCAACCGAAGCCTTGGCCGTCATCGACGAAGAAGAAGATCGGCTTTACATTCCAGGCGAGCACGACACCGACGTTGTGGTTGAGGTAGACCCAGAGGCGTACGACCTGGTTGCCGAATACACTCACTTGGATGCACCTCGAGGCGACTCTGCGGGTACCATCCAGGTAACCATCAAGGTTGGTTACTTGCCAAACCTCGGGCACCTCATTTCGAAGTACGGGGGAGTGGCGAGAGTTATTTCTCCGGCCATCGCGCGCGACATCGTCAGAAACTACGCCCTCGAGTCGCTCGGTGAGTTCACCAGCGAGCAGACTCCCGAGAACGAGGACTAACCCGTGGGATTTTGGTTCTGGTTCTTCATTTGGATTGCAATAGCTTTGCTGGCGCTAGTGGTCTATGGGTATATCTTGGCCGGTCTCGTAGCCAAAGCTAAGAAACTGCAGGCGCCCGCGACGCGGCTTCAGTCGCTCGCCTCGGCTTTGCAGGGAAAAATGAATCAAGCCGTAGAAATCGAAGAACTGACTCCGGCCCTCGAGCAGACCGCAGAGCAGGTGTTCTCTCGACAAAAGGCTCGTTCTAAGGCGAATCGTAAACGCAAGGAAGAGCGAGAGCGTAGGCTTGTAAACAGACTTAAAGATATCGATTTCGATGAAAGCAGGCTCTTGTGAGACTAAACGGTTTTGAATGGATCATCATTCTTGTGATCGTGCTCTTGTTCTGGGGTGCACCAAAGCTTCCGGGATTAGCAAAGGGCTTGGCTCAATCGCTTCGCGTGTTCAAAAAGGAAATGAAGAGCACCGACGAACCCTCAAGCGAAGAATCGGCCACCAAGCCAAAGTCTGACGACAAGCCTGAGTAGTGGCTAAGCGCAAGAATCCCGGAGCTCGAATGAGCCTCGGGGGACACCTCAAGGAGTTGCGCGGCAGGCTGTTTTGGTCAGCACTTTTTATCGGGGCTGGCTCTGTGGCCGGCTGGTACGTATACGACCCATTTTTTCAACAGCTCAAGGCTCCCTTAGACAATCTGGCAAAAACGCACCCAAACGTAAGCGTGAACTTTCCCGACGTAATGTCGGCGTTCGACCTGCGGCTGCAGGTTTCGATTTTTATCGGCATTCTGATAACCAGCCCGGTTTGGCTCTTTCACCTCTGGGCATTCATCACCCCGGCTCTTCGAAAGCGTGAACGTCGGTTCACCCTCGCCTTTCTTTTCAGCGCGGTGCCACTGTTTGCCGCCGGCGCTTACATCGCTTGGGTTTCGCTGCCCGGCTTTATGAACGCGCTGCTGTCGCTGACCCCCGATGGCGCAACCAACATCATCAACGCCAAAGACTACATACTCTTCGATCTGAGAATTCTGTTGGTATTCGGCCTAGCCTTCGTGATGCCCGTTGTGCTGGTGCTCCTAAACTTCGCAGGGCTCATCACGGCAAAGTCAATTTTCAAGTCTTGGCGACTGGCGATTTTCGTGATTGCGGTGATTTCAGCAGTGGCCACACCAACGGCCGACCCGCTCTCGATGTTTGTGCTGATGGTGCCACTGGCGTTGCTCTATTTCGCAGCCGGAACTGTAGCGCTCATCACCGATCGCCGCCGCAAAAAGGCTGCCGACGCGCTAACTCTCGACGAACTAGGTTAGACGCCTATGCCTGAGCAAGAGTTGAGCCCATCGGAGCGCTACGCCCTATCTAAAAAGCGTCAGGCTCACCCAGAAATCGGCGCGTTCACCAACCTGCTCAAATTTCCCTTGGATGATTTTCAGCAGCAAGCGTGTCAGGCTCTAGCCGAGGGCAAGGGCGTGTTGGTTGCTGCACCCACCGGTGCTGGTAAAACCATCGTTGGCGAATTCGCCATTCACCTCGCCATTGAAAAGGGTTTGAAGGTTTTCTACACAACGCCCATCAAAGCGCTCAGCAACCAGAAGTTCTCGGAGTTGGTGGCCCGCTACGGCGAGGATCGCGTTGGGCTTCTCACCGGCGACACGAACATCAACGGTGACGCTCAAATTCTGGTGATGACCACCGAAGTTCTGCGCAACATGATTTATGCAAACTCAGATGCCTTGATGAGCCTGGGTTACGTAATCATGGATGAGGTTCACTACCTCGCCGACCGATTCAGGGGAGCGGTTTGGGAAGAAGTCATCCTGCACCTCCCTCGAGACGTAAAGATCGTCTCGCTGAGCGCCACGGTTTCGAACGCCGAAGAGTTTGGTGCCTGGCTCGATGAGGTGCGCGGCGACACGGCCATCATCGTTTCTGAAATTAGACCGGTTCCACTGAATCAACACGTGCTTTTCGGTGATGAACTGATCGAGTTGTTTGACCCATCGAATGTTCGAGTCAACCCAGAGCTGAGCCAGAGACACGCCAACAAACTCCGTCAACCAGTGAATAAGCCGAGCCGTGGTCGACGAGGCTACGAAAACAACTGGCAAAAGCAACAGAACCGAATTCCCAAGGCCAACAAACCCGAAATCATCGAGATTTTGCAAGATGGAGACCTGCTGCCGGCGATTTTCTTCATCTTTTCACGCGCGGCCTGTGAAGCCGCCGTAAAGGAATGCGTACGGTGGGGGCTTCGCCTAACCGACAACGAACAGCGTCGCGAGATTCGACTTTTGGTTGAAGAGAAATGCTCCAACATCGCCGACGAAGATTTGGCGACTCTCGGCTATTTTGAATGGCTCAACTCGCTCGAACGCGGTGTAGCCGCTCACCACGCTGGCATGCTCCCTGCATTCAAGGAAGTTGTCGAAGAGCTCTTTCTGCGCAAGCTGGTCAAGGTGGTATTCGCCACCGAGACGCTTGCTCTAGGCATCAACATGCCGGCCCGAACAGTGGTGCTCGATCGCCTAGACAAATTTAACGGTGAAGGTCGGGTACAAATCACTCCTGGTGAATACACCCAGCTAACCGGCCGTGCCGGTCGCCGCGGCATCGATGTGCAAGGTCACTCAGTTATTCAATGGGCGGCCAACCTCGACCCCCAGGTGGTGGCCGGCCTGGCATCGAAGCGCACCTACCCGCTGATCTCGTCATTCAAGCCCACCTACAACATGGCAGTAAACCTCGTGGATGCTTTCGGGCAAGACCGAGCTCGCGAGGTGCTCGAGATGTCATTTGCGCAGTTCCAAGCCGACCGGTCGGTGGTGGGTTTGGCCAAGGGGCTTCGCGACCGCGAGGTTTCAATCTCGGGCTACTTTCAGTCGATGCAGTGCCACCTCGGCGACTTCGCTACCTATGCAGAACTTCGCCGCGAGATCAGCGACATTGAGCGCGAACTTTCGGCCGGCCAGGTTCGACACGAGCGCGGTAAAGACATTCGAGCGAGTAAGGGGAGAGCTTCAAAAGAGAAGCAGCTCGCCGAGCTCAGACGCCGCATGAAGCAGCATCCTTGTCACTCTTGCAGCGACCGCGAAGGGCACGCCCGATGGGGCGAGCGTTGGCAGAAACTGCGTCGCGAAACCGATGCTCTCATGGCTCAAATCGAGGGTCGCACCAACCTCGTTGCAAAGACGTTCGACAAGATTTGCCTGCTGTTGAGCGATCTTGACTACCTAGAAACGGTCGATGGCGAACTTCGTGCCACCGAGGCCGGGCTGAAGCTAGCGCGCATCTACGGCGAGCGCGATCTTCTGGTTGCCGAATGCCTGCGACACAACGCCTGGCAAAACCTCGATGCCGCAGGGTTAGCCGCAATCGCCGCCGCATTGGTCTATGAAGCCAGACGCGACGACGAAGAGAACACCCCGCGCATTCCAAAGGGTGGCTTCGAGGCATCGATGAACACCACCCTCGAAATTTGGGAAGAGATTGAGTTTCTGGCCAAGAAACAGAAACTCTCCAAGACGAATCCACCAGATATTGCCCTTAGCTTGCCGATTCACCGCTGGGCTTCGGGTGCGAGGCTCGATAGCGTGCTCGAATCGTTCG
>CANFPR010000068.1 GCA_947448975.1 Micrococcales bacterium
CATGCTGTACATGAGAGTCGACATGGTGTCTCGGCTCGCTTGCAGTTGCTTGCCCACAATGAAGTAGTAGGTGAGAAAAATTGCGGCTAGAAACGCGAAAGTCACTCCGGTGATCGACAGGCTAGAGCCGCCAAAAAGGTTTGAAACAACGATTAGGCCGGCAAGAACCAGAGCGACGCCAAGCCACACCTGCTTAGAAGGCTGAGTTCTAAACCAGAGCATCGAGACCAGCGGAACCCAGATGATGGCGGTGTACTCAACCAGAAGCGCAATGCCCACGGGTAGATTAAACACGGCCTGCGAGTAGGCCCACTGCATGAGGGCAACTCCGAACACACCAAAGGCGATAAGCCGAGGCCACTCACGCAGCCGCACTCGAAATGCCCCGCGATTGGTGAGGGCTAGCACGATGGCAGCGATGGCCGCGGTTGCAAGCGATCGAAAGAGAACGATTTGAGCCGGTGAAACGCCGGCCGAGATGATCACCTTGGAGGTGCTGGCATTGATGCCAAAGAGCAATGCTCCAGCGATTGCATAGGTTGCACCCAGGGCTGGGTGTCGTCGAGTCATCGAAATCCATTCGGCCAGATTTTGGCTCACTTGGCTATCAGCCTAGGCTAGAGAAATGATGAATTTCGTTCTCGCCGGTGGTTGTTTTTGGTGTCTCGACAGCAGCTTCATGCAGTTTGCTGGAGTGCACGATGTTGAGGTTGGCTACATGGGCGGTTCGCTCGATAATCCGGGTTACGAGGCCGTTTGCAGTGGCAACACGGGGCACGCCGAGGTCGCCAGAATCGTGTTTGACGAAACGGTAATTCCGGCCGAAGTGATTCTCGACATCTTCTTCACGATTCACGACCCGCGCCAACTTAACCGCCAGGGTAACGACATTGGCACTCAGTACCGCTCGGCAATGTTCTATGCCGACGACGCACAGAAGGCTCTCTTCGAAGCAGCGCTAACTCGCGCCGCCGATCACTGGGATGGAGAGATCGTGACCGAACTCGTCCCGATTGAGCGGTTCTGGATGGGCGAGGAGTATCACCAAGACTTCTTTGCAAAGAACCCAAATCAGGGATACTGCAACGCGGTTGTTTCGCCAAAGATGGCAAAGGCACGCGCCGGATTCGCAACGTACCTTCGCTAGAACCCGCGGATTTATTGACTCCTAGCGAGTTATCCACAGATTTGGTGACGGCTCACATTTCTTAGCCGAGCCTTGCAAAAATCATCACTACGAGTTGTTGAGTGCTCGCTAGTGAAAGGTAAGTCTGTGACCGAAAGCATCACAGTTTCAGGGTTGGTTGCTACCACCCCACGTCATCTCATCACCCAAGACGGACTGCCCATAACCTCGTTTCGTCTGGCGGCATCAAGTCGTCGGTTCGATCGAGAGCAGGGCAAGTGGGTTGACGGCGAAACAAATTGGTATACCGTCACCGGTTTTCGACAGTTGGCGATAAACCTAGCAACCTCGGTGAGCAAAGGGGAGCGCATCATGGTTGCAGGTCGTCTACGAGTTCGCGACTGGGACAACGGCGAACGCGCCGGAACCTCGGTAGAGATTGAAGCCGAGCACCTTGGCCACGACCTGCTTTGGGGAACAGCAGCGTTCACCAGAACCGTCTTGGTGAACGAGTCGGAGCCAGAACAAGAAGAGGAGCCGCAACCGAAGGTAAAAGTTGCGGCGAATTGAACAAAATGTCTAGCTAGTCGCATCGCTGAGCTAGATTCGCGGTCGTCGCCCACCTTCATCGACCGCGATGGCGCTCGTCCTAAAACCCGCTCAATGAAATAAACTGTTGAGCAACAGGTATTAGGGCGAGCGCTCTTTTCTTAACCTCAAAATCTTTGCGAAAGTGACGTGCTTGGCATGGCCGAATTTATTTACCAGATGATCAAAGCCCGCAAGGCTCACGGCGACAAGGTCATTCTCGACGACGTCACTTTGGCGTTCTACCCTGGCGCGAAAATCGGTGTTGTTGGCCCAAACGGTGCAGGTAAGTCATCGGTGCTCAAGATTATGGCTGGTCTAGACACCACCACCAACGGCGAAGCAAGACTGAGCCCAGGATTCACCGTTGGCATGTTGATGCAGGAGCCACCTCTAGACGAAACCAAGACCGTGCTCGGCAACGTTGAAGAAGCCGTTTCACACATCAAGGCCAAAGTCGACCGCTTCAACCAAATTTCAGAAGAGATGGCAAGCCCAGACGCAGATTTCGACACCCTGCTAGAAGAGATGGGAAAGCTTCAAGAAGAGATCGACCACCTCGATGCTTGGGATCTCGACAGCCAGCTCGAGCAGGCCATGGATGCGCTCCGCTGCCCTCCGGGCGACTTACCCGTAACCAACCTCTCCGGTGGTGAGCGTCGCCGCGTGGCTCTGTGCAAGCTTCTACTTGAAAAGCCAGACCTGCTGCTGCTTGACGAACCAACTAACCACCTCGACGCCGAGTCGGTTCTTTGGCTCGAACAGCACTTGGCCAAGTATCCAGGCGCAGTTTTGGCTGTTACACACGACCGTTACTTTCTAGACAACGTGGCTGAGTGGATTCTCGAGCTCGACCGCGGCCGCGCCTATCCTTACGAAGGTAACTACTCGACCTACCTAGAGAAGAAGCAGGAGCGTCTCGAAGTTCAAGGCAAGAAAGACGCCAAGCTTTCTAAGCGACTGAGCGAAGAACTCGAATGGGTACGCTCGAGCCCTAAGGCACGCCAGACCAAGTCGAAGGCTCGTCTGGCCAAGTACGAAGAGATGGCTGCCGAGGCAGACAAGACTCGCAAACTCGACTTCGAAGAAATCCAGATTCCGGTTGGTCCTCGATTGGGCAACGTGGTTCTCGAAGCCAGCAACCTGCAGAAGGGCTTCGAAGGCCGCTCGCTTATCAACGGCTTGTCTTTCTCGCTTCCGCGCAACGGAATCGTGGGAGTTATTGGCCCGAACGGTGTTGGAAAGTCAACCCTGTTCAAGACCATCGTCGGTTTGGAGCCGCTCGACGGGGGAGACCTCAAGATCGGTGAAACCGTAAAGATCTCGTACGTCGACCAGAGCCGTGCCGGCATCGACCCAAACAAGACACTTTGGGAAGTTGTTTCTGGCGGTCTCGATTACATGCAGGTCGGTCAGCAAGAAATGCCTTCGCGCGCTTATGTGGCAGCGTTCGGCTTCAAGGGGCCAGATCAGCAAAAGCCAGCCGGCGTTCTTTCGGGTGGTGAGCGCAACCGCCTTAACCTAGCCCTCACGCTCAAGCAGGGTGGAAATCTTCTTCTGCTCGACGAACCGACAAACGACCTCGATGTCGAAACCCTTTCGAGTCTCGAAAACGCACTTCTCGAGTTTCCGGGCTGCGCCGTGGTGATCACACACGATCGCTGGTTCCTAGACAGAGTGGCAACGCACATCCTTGCCTACGAAGGCGGCGACGACAACCCAGATCAGTGGTACTGGTTTGAAGGAAACTTCGAGGCTTACGAGGCAAACAAGATCGAGCGCCTAGGTGCCGAAGCGGCGAAACCTCACCGCTCGACCTACCGTCGACTCACTCGCGACTAATTGCCCTGAGGTACGCGAACCATTCCCTCTTGGGCGATGGTGGCAAGTAGTTTGCCGTCTCGGGTAAAGATCTTTCCGGTAGAAAGCCCACGGCCGTTTTGCGCGCTCGGAGACTCCTGAACGTAGAGAAGCCACTCATCGACGCGACCGTGTCGGTGAAACCACATGGCGTGATCTAGGCTCGCAGTTTTCAAACCGGGGTAAGACCACGGCACACCGTGTCGACGGTAGATCGCCTCGAGAATCGTGTAATCGCTCAAATAGGCGAGAGCAGCTCGGTGCAGTTCCATGTCGTCTGGCATCGGCCCCAGAGCCTTCAGCCACACTGCCTGTTTTGCCACTTGCTCACCCTCCACGTTGAAATAGATCGGGCTCTCAACGTGACGCATGTCAAACGGGCGGGCTTTCGACCAATACTGGGCTACTGGGTGAGGGTTGTCGCCCATTATCTCGGCGGCGCTTGGCAGAGTTTCTGGGTCGGGAACGTCTAGCGGCATTAGGTCTTGATGATCAAGCCCTGGGTCGACATCTTGAAATGAAGCGATCATCGAAAAGATGGGCTCGCCGTTCTGATAGGCCTGCACTCTTCGAGTGCTAAAAGAGCGGCCGTCGCGCAAGCGATCAACCGAGAACGTGATTGGAAGATTGATGTCACCGGGTCTCAAGAAGTATCCGTGAAGCGAGTGCGATGGTCGAGCCGGGTCGACCGTGCGAGTTGCGGCAACCAGTGACTGCGCCAAAACCTGACCACCAAACACTCGACCGTGCGGCATCCACTGCGACGGCCCGATGAAGATGTCTTCGCGAGTTCGTGCCCCCGATGCATCCGAGAGATCGAGGGTGGTGAGCAATTCGGCTAGGGGATCGCTTGGGATCTGGATTTCTGGAGACATAGTTCACCGCTTTCGCCTTCAACTGCCTACACAGGCTAGTTTAGACACGACCATGAAAAACGAATTCCTTCTGATTGACCTCGAAACGGCTGTCGACCTTCAAGCCTTTCTAAACCGAGCCAAACGCCTAGACCCGAGCGGTTTGGTGCGTCTCAGGGCCTACGGAAGCCTGCTCGCGGCTTACGTTGCGCCAATCTTCGCCGGCGGAATCATGGATTCAGGCCCTACCGTGCTTGGCCTTAGAACCTGTGAGCTAGCCAAGGACGCCGAAGTTGAGGGTTTGGTTTCGATACAGGCCATGCTCGATCGTCTTGCGCGAATAATCGACAACGGCATTTGGAACGCAAAAGATTCGATGATCACTCTGCCGGCCAACGAACGCGCGGCCTGGGGTGGAGTTCTTCCGCCGCGCTCGGGTTGGGTTTCAACTGGGTTTCTGTCGGAGCAAGAGCTAACGCAGATCGCTCGCGATGGAATCGAAGAGGTTGCCGACACACTTCCTGAGTCGGTCGGTGGGCCCATTGCCGCGCGCATCCGTGGAGAAATTTGGGGGAGAGCCATCGAGCAGTCAACCCACGTGCCAACCGGCGCTGCTTTCGTTGCGGCAGGTTTAGGTTTTCTCACCGAGGGCGAGCAGATCGAGGTTTTCGAAGCCGATAACTGGGTGCGCCTAAGCAGCATGCACGGGCACGTTCTAGCTCGAGCCGCAATCAGTTTTTCTTAGGCTCGCACTAGTCGCGCAGAGAACCAAAAAGACCCTGCCTAGTCTTCGAACGTGTTTAACATCGCAGTTGCGGCTCGGTCGAGGTAACCCCAGAGTTCCGCCTCTTTGAGCGGTGCCAGCTGCAGCGAATCGACGGCTGCCCGCATGTGCAAAAGCCAACGTTCGCGAGCGAGCGGGTTGATCTTGAAGGGATTGTGCCGCATTCGAAGCCTCGGATGCCCGCGCAACTCTTGGTAAGTCGAAGGACCTCCCCAGTACTGCTCAAGAAAAAGCTGAAGTCG
>CANFPR010000069.1 GCA_947448975.1 Micrococcales bacterium
CCCGAATAACCAAGAACTAGTTGACCTGGCCGACCTACTTGACGCCAACATCAACCGCTGGTGGACCGACGCAATGACCACCGGTCACTACCCAGAAGCCCTCACTCCTTACTACAAAGAAACCCTCGAGCGCATTCTGCTGCCGGGCGATGAGAAGCTTCTGAAGATCGACACCGACTTCGTTGGCATCAACTACTACAGCGACTCGTTCGTTGGCACTCCACGCCCAGAAGACAAGCCGATGAGCGAAGGTGGTTTGCACCCATTCCCTCAGCGCAGCAACGGCACTCCTCCGGAGCCACTGACCGACATGGGCTGGCCAATCACCCCAGAAGGTATTCACGATCTAGTTCTACGCATCGGGCGCGATTACCCGGGCATCCCTGAGCTCATGATCACCGAAAACGGTGCCGCCTACCCAGAAGAGCCAAACGAGTTCGGTGAAGTAGAAGACACCCGCCGTGTCGAATACATCACCAGCCACTTAGAGGCGCTCAGCCGAGCCATCGAAGAGGGCGCGCCGGTTACTCGCTACTACGCATGGTCACTGCTCGACAACTACGAGTGGGCAGAGGGTTACGCCAAGCGTTTCGGCCTCATTCACGTTGACTTCAAGACCCAAGTTCGCACGCCAAAAAGGTCGGCGAAGGTTTACGCTACGATTATTGAGACCAACGGTGAAAGTTTGAAAGCAGTCACCGTTTAATTTCACGGAAAGGCTGTCATGACAGCAAAACCGCGCCCAACATACTCCGCGATTGCAAAATCTGCTGGCGTTTCAGAGGCCACGGTGTCGCGCGTCCTAAACGGAGACAGCCGAGTAAACCCCGAGCGCACCGCAGCCGTACTCAAGGCCGTTGACCAGCTGGGCTACCGCAAGAATCGCGCGGCAACCGCTCTCGCATCGGGCCGCACCGGCTTGATTGCAGTGGTTATCGACGACGACCTATCGATCTTCGACGACCCATTCTGGGGTACCGTCACCTCGGGCATTAGCCGCGTTCTGATGGCAAACCACCTGCAGACCGTGCTTATGGTTACCGCTGTAAACAACGTTGATGGTCCGGTTGCCCACTATCTCGAATCTCGTGAAGTAGACGGCGCGATCTTCTTTCAGCTGCACAAAGATGCGATGGTGCGCAAGCTTGCCAAGGCCGGCCTACCAATCGTTATCACCGGTAGCCCGCACACCGATGCCGACCTCATCTTTGTTGACACCGACAACTTCGGCGGCGGTTATGCCGCCACCAAGCAGTTGCTCAACCGAGGCTGCAAGAAAGTTGCCATCATCACGGGTGACATCGAAACCACCGCTGGTCACCAGCGTCTGGATGGCTACAACCAGGTTTATCGCGAGCTAGGCCGCGTGCCGGCCAAGTCGCTTATTCGTCACGGTGACTACTCGTACGAGAGCGGCCAAGTGCAAATGCGCCACCTGCTCGAAGAAAACCCAGACGTCGATGGCGTGTTTGCCTGTAACGACCTCATGGCTTTGGGCGCCATTGCCGCCATCGAGGAGTCGGGCAGAACCGTGCCAGATGACGTGGCCGTTATCGGTTTCGACGACTCCATCATGTCGCGCACGTCTCGCCCCCAGCTATCAACTGTGCGCCAAGACATCGCTGCTCTTGGTGAGGCGGCCGCACAACTCATGATCGCCCAACTAAATGGCGAGCAGGTTGAGTCGCGCATCATGCCGGTTGAACTCGTGCTTCGCGAATCTGCCTAAATCAAGCATCCTTGCAACGCCCTTTTGCCGTTGCGCTTGAACCGCCGACCCTTAAAAGAAACAGCACCCCAACGTAAATCGCGGGGTGCTGTTTTAGTTTGAATCTTTAGTGCTGGATTACCTGACCAACACCGTTGATGGTGCTGAAGCGAACCCAGTCGACCTTCATTGTGGTGCTGTTGAGGTTCGGGTCGATTTCGCCGCCGAGGTTTCCGCCCATTGCCAAGTTGAGCAGCAGGTAGTTCTCGTGGTCGTAAACCCAGTCGATGTCGGTCTTGTTGACTTCGCCATACTTGACGCCGTCGAGATACCAAATGACCTGGTCGGGTAGCCAGTCGATGGCGTAGGTGTGGTAATCCTGCGACCAGTCGAACTCTGTGTCGATGGTCGTGCCACGACCGCCGCCACCGCTGATCGAGCCGTGTGAGTAGCCGAGAACCTTGTTTGGAATACGACCGACCAGCTCGGTTACGTCGAGCTCACCACACCAAGGCCAGAGCGCGGTGTCGATGTCGGCGCCGAGGGTCCAGAAGGCACCCCAGCTGCCGTTTCCTGGTGCACCCTTGATGCGCGCCTCTAGGCGTCCATACAAGAAGCCCACCTTGCCCTTGGTAACTAGCTTCGACGAATACCATTCGCAGTCGCCGTAGTAGCAGTGCGTAGAAGCAGCACCTTCGCGAGTGGCGAGAATGTTGAGCGAGCCTTCGCCATCGGTGGTGGCGTTTTCAAAGAGGTACCACTGGCGTTCGTTGTTGCCCCAGCCGCGGTTGCCGTAGGCCTTGCCGTCGCCGTTCTCTGGCACCCACACATCGGTGTCGACGGTTGCACCATCTTTGCCATTGAACTCGTCGCTCCAAACGGTGTTGTAGGTGCGTGAGACTTCGGTTGGCGAAACTTCGTTGGTGTAAAGGGTCTTAGACATGTAGCCCTTAGGAGCTATCACCTGCACCTTGGCAGCGAGAACCGATCCGTGGTCTGGAATCTGTATCTCTCTAACGGCGGTTCCGTTTCCTAGAATGTCGGTGTTGTTGCGAAGCCAGTTGTACTCGAGCGACTTTGGCTTTGGCAAAATCTGGGGTACCGAAATGGTCACGGATGTCTGGTTGGCATCGGTGTATTCGAGAGTGGCAACTCCGTTGATCCACATCACACCGATCTCGATCTGGTTTGTTGCGAGCACCTTCTTGGTCTTGCCGAACATCGCGGTTTCGACGGCCTTGATGGTGCCGGTCTTTTGAGTGGTCTTGATTGTGTAGGTGTTTGTGGTGGCCTTGGCAATCGCCTTGCCGTTGTAGTACCACTGCCACGAAGTCTTGGTTGCCTTGGTGCTGAACTTGGCCAGCGATGCCGTGAGCTTGGTGCCGACGGTTGCGTACTTGGCAATGGCCGGGGCAGCGGTGACCTTGATGGTCACGGCGTTGGCCGGAGCGGCACCGATGCCACTGAACATCAACGTTGCAGCTAGAACGGCAAGGAGCGACTTCTTGAACATTTTGAATCCTCTGGTTTGATGCTGGTTAGTGCTGAAAATTTACTTTTAAGGTTTGCATAAACCCTTAGATAAGACTCAAGGGTGAGACCATGACAGCCTCACCCTTGAGCAATATCGACTCTTGTTACTTGACGACCGTGGTCGTCGCGCTGATCGAGTAGCGAGTAGCACCGGTGTTGGTTGCAGTAACGCCAACACGGATGTACTTGCCCTTGTCGGCAGCTACGAGCTTGTAGGTCTTGGCAGTCTTGCCAGAGATGGCTACACACTTAGCTGCAGTTGCCGGCTTCGACACGGTTAGCGCGGTCTTGCCAGCTGCCGAGCAGCGGTACCACTTGATGCTGGTGGTTGGCAGTGGGTTACCGGTCCAGTAACCGGTAGCTGCGGTTAGAGTGCTTCCAACCTTGGCGGTACCGGTGAGCAATGCAGGAGCCTGGAGGGCGGTTGCAACTGCTGGGAAAACCTCTGGCATCGCTGGGTCGGTTACTACTGGGGTGTAGTAGTGGAACTCGGTGATTACAGAGTGGTCTGGCTTCTCGCCGGCAATCTGTGGCAAGAACTGAGCGTGGTAGTCGTCGAGACCATCTTCAGAGATGACTGGAGCGTCGGTCCATGCTGCAGGCTGAGTTTCGCCTTCGGTGTCTAGGTTCTGAACGGTGAAGGTTACGTTGCCGTAAACGTCGGTGGTTGCAGAAACGCGGCCACCATCAGCAGCGCCGGTGGCAGCCTTGATTAGCTGACCGTTGCACTTGATCTGAGCGGTTGAAACCGAGTACTGCTTGTTGCAGCGCAAGATTACGGTTTGTCCAACTAGTGGCTTGTTCTTGTCGTCGGTTACGTGGTAAACGAGCTTGACGGTAGAGCCTACTGGAAGCCAGCTGCGCTGGTAGACGAGGCCTGAGCCAAACCAGGTGTTCTTTACCCAACCGTCGGCCATGGCCTGGTTCTTTACAGCTTCGCTGGTGTTGTGAGCGTCTAGCACTGGGCTGACGAGAGTGATGTGTGCACCAACATATGGGTCGGCTGCTTCAGCTGGGCTGATTGCGCTGACACCAAGAGTTGCAAATGCAGCGGTAGCCACCAAAGCGGTGAGTTTGCGCCAGTTGTTCTTCATTGGGTTCCTTTCGGCGTGACGGAGGCCAATGCGCTCCTTGTCTAAAAGTAACCTAATGAAAGCGGTTTCTGGAAGCGGTTTCACAAAACCTTTATTGTTTTGTTATGGATTTCACAGGGTCGTTGTTTATGCGCATCAGTAGCAAGACCAACACTTTCAGGGCAGGTCGAACTGATGATTAGTGCCGTCGGCTCTCGCTGAGGGTTTTCATCTGCGGAGCCAGCGAAATTGCTAGGGTGGCGAGGGTTACTCCCCCAGCCAAAACCCAATAAACCAGCTGAACGCCAACCGAATCAACCGCAATACCGATCAAAATAAACGAGAGCATCGGCGATGCGTTCCAAATAGCCATTTCGAGGCTAAAAACGCGCCCGCGCAGGTTAGCCGGAACATGTGTTTGCACCACGGTGTTGAGTAGCGGAATAACCGGACCCCAGGTGAGACCAAGCAGCAGGCCGCAGGCGAGCATGGCCCACTGCGCAGGCAAGAACGACATCGGCACCATGCCGGCGGTGATGCCAAACATGGTCATGCGCAGAATGTTGGCATAGCTGAGGCGTTTGTGCAGCCACTCGAACGAGAGCGAGCCAATCACGCCAGCGGCCGCCATAAACGAGATCAGCGTGCCCAGGTCTTCTGGGCGGCCGATGCCGTTGTAGAAGCGCGGCAGCACGACCATCTCGGTTGGAATGTAGAGCAGGCTCAGCGAGAGCAGGGCGATAAAAATGATGGCGACGGCCGGAAAACGCCCGAGCGCTTTGATGCCCTCAACCGCGTAGCGCAGCGGCTTGCTCTTGTCGTCGTCGGCCGAGGCAGGCTCTTGCTTTTCGGTCACTCGCACTAAGAAGGCGAACAGAGCCGAAAGGGCTCCCGCGCCACCAGCCCACCAGAATGCCGAGAACGCACCGCTGGCACCGATTGCAAGAGCGCCCACAGCTGGGCCGATTGCGAAACCTGCCGAGAATACCGCCTCGTGAATCGAATTGGCGCGGTCGAGGGTGAGCCCCGCCTTGGTGGCCACATCTGGTAGCAGCGACTTTCGGGCCGACTGCCCACCGGGGGCGATGGTGTTGCGAACCACGGCCAAGATAATCAGCACCGGCAAGCTAACCGC
>CANFPR010000070.1 GCA_947448975.1 Micrococcales bacterium
CAAGGCGATTCTCGGGCAAGTAAAGCTTTCGGCCGGCAGCATCAAGCTCGCCGGTAAGACCACCGGTCACGGCTCGCAAAACATCGGCTACATTCCGCAGCACCGCTCGGCTGGCGCCGCACCGATGTTGGCCCGCGACCTTTTGCGCATGGGCCTGAGCGGGCACCGTTTCGGCTTCTCGCTGCATCCCCGAGCCGACCGCGCGCGGGTGAACCACATCTTGGATTGCATCGACGGCCACGACCTCGCCAGCCAGCCGATTGCCGAACTTTCGGGTGGTCAGCTGCAGCGCTTCAGGGTGGGTCAGGCGGTCATCGATGAACCCGACCTGATCTTGGCAGACGAACCGCTGAGCGCTCTCGACCTAGCGCAGCAAAAGAACGTGGCCGACCTGCTCGACCAAGAGCGCAAAGAGCACTCGGCAGCGGTGATCTTTGTGACTCACGACGTCAACCCGATTCTGGGCATGGTCGACCGAGTGCTCTACTTTGCCAATGGCCAATACAAGATCGGCACGCCCGACGAGGTTCTGCGCAGTGAGGTGCTCAGCGAGCTCTACGGCACCGAGATCGACGTGGTTCGCAACCAGGGCCGCATCGCGGTGCTCGGCACGCAAACCCACGATCACCACCCCGACGAGGAGTGGGCATGATCTTCAACTTCGATAACTACGACCAGCTCATTCCGCTGGTTGCCAACTCGCTCATCGCCGCGGTTCTGCTCGGGTTGGTCGGTGGCCTCATCGGCATCTTCGTGATGACCCGAGACATGTCGTTTGCCGTGCACGGCATTAGCGAGCTGTCGTTCGCCGGTGCATCGATCGCGTTGCTTTTGGGCGTGGATGTAGTGGCCGGCTCAATCGGCGGCTCACTGGTTGCCGCACTCATCATTGGGGTGCTGGGTCAGCGCGCTAAAGATCGCAACTCGATGATCGCCGTGCTGATGCCGTTCGGCTTGGGCCTTGGCATTGTCGCGCTCTCGCTCTATCAGGGTCGAGCCGCCAACAAGTTCGGCTTGCTCACCGGTCAGATCGTTGCCGTCGATACCGTTGCGCTGTCTTGGCTGGCAACGATCTCGCTCATCATCATTGTTGCACTCGCGGTTATCTGGCGCCCACTCACTTTCGCTTCGCTCGACCCAGAGGTTGCCGAAGCCAGGGGTGTCAAAACCGGCGCTCTCTCGGTGGCCTTCTTGGTGCTGCTCGCGCTCGCGGTGGCAGCCAGCGTTCAGGTGGTTGGCGCTCTTCTGGTGTTGAGCCTGCTGGTTACCCCGGCGGCGTCGGCGCTGAGAGTTACGTCTTCGCCCAAGCTAGCCCCGGTTTTGAGCGTGGGCTTCGCACTGGTTTCGGCGGTCGGCGGCATTCTGCTGGCGCTCGGCGGCGGGCTACCAATCAGCCCCTACATCACCACGGTTTCGTTCGTCATCTACCTAATCTGTCGGCTGATTGCATGGATGCGCGGGCGCACCCAATGAGCACCCCAGCCAAGCGCAACACCTGGCAGAAAGATGCGGTGAAACACGCGCTTTCGGAGGCATCCGGGTTTGTTGGCGCACAGCAGTTGCACCAGGTGCTTCACGCGCACGGTTCAACCATTGGTTTGGCAACGGTTTATCGGGCGCTGGCCGATCTGGCAGTTAACGGCGATGCCGACAGCATCACCTCAACCGACGGGCAGTTGCTCTACCGCGCCTGCGGCACTTCGCACCATCATCACCTCATTTGCCGCGAGTGTGGCAAGACCGTTGAGATCGACGCCGACGCCGTTGAAGGCTGGGCCGAGAAGGTTGCGGGGCAGCACGGGTTCAGAAATTCGAGCCATACGGTGGAGATTTTCGGGCTTTGCTCCGATTGCTGAAATAAAAACTTGCTTAAGCCCTAGAAACTCGCCTAAACTTGAGCAGTTGCCATGTGCAACCCTAGTTTTCACTCAAGCCAAAAGCTAAATCCCAATTGTGGGTATTGCTGGCTTGCCTAAAGGAGAAGAAATGGCAGCTTACTGTCAGGTGACTCAGACTGGCCCACAGTTCGGCCACGCTGTGTCGCACGCTCAGAACAAGACCAAGCGTCGCTTCAACCCGAACATTCAGAAGAAGACTTACTTTGTTCCTTCGCTGAAGCGCAACGTAACCCTCACCCTCAGTGCCCGTGGCATCAAGGTAATCGACGCTCGTGGTATCGAGTCGGTTATTGCAGAGCTTCTTGCACGTGGCGAGAAGATCTAAGGAGCCGAAGCTAAATGGCTAAGAAAGACAAGGACATCCGTCCGATCATCAAGCTGAAGTCGACTGCCGGCACCGGTTACACCTACGTAACCCGCAAGAACCGCCGCAACGACCCAGACCGTATCGTTCTAAAGAAGTACGACCCAGTAGTGCGTCAGCACGTTGAATTCCGCGAGGAGCGTTAATAGATGGCTAAGAAAAGCAAGATTGCTCGTAACGAGCAGCGCAAGGTAATCGTTGAGCGCTACGCAGCTCAGCGCCTAGCGCTAAAGAAGGCGCTTGTCGACCCAACCAGCACCGACGCAGAGCGCGAAGCCGCTCGCCTCGGCCTGCAGAAGCTTCCACGCAACGCATCGCCGGTTCGTGTTCGCAGCCGCGACGCAATCGACGGTCGTCCTCGTGGTGTGCTCACCAAGTTCGGTCTTTCGCGTGTTCGCTTTCGCGACATGGCCCACAAGGGTGAACTGCCAGGTATCACCAAGTCGTCCTGGTAAATCACAACTTTTAGAAAACCCGCCGGTTCGCCGGCGGGTTTTTTGCTTAAAACCGCGTGGTTAAGCCTAAGTAACGGCTTCGCAACACGCCGAAACAAATAACAAGCGCTTTTGTGCTGGGGGCTAATGTGAAAGGGACAGTACGTCACAAAACGTCTAAAGTCCAGGAGGACATCATGGCTAACACCCTAAACAAGGGCGACCTAGTTGCCGCAGTAGCAGCACACACCGGTGAGTCACAGGCAGCCGTCAACCGCGTAGTTGACGCTCTGTTCGAGACCATCGCTAAGACCGTTGCCGCTGGCGACAAGGTCACCATCCCAGGCTGGCTATCGGTTTCGAAGGGACACCGCTCGGCTCGCACCGGACGCAACCCACAGACCGGCGCAACCATCCAGATTGCAGCTTCGAACACCGTTAAGGTTTCTGCAGGCAGCAAGCTAAAGGCAGCCGTCAAGTAGTCTTCACTACTCAAGCTTTAGGCGTCGACGAAAGTCGGCGCCTTTTGCTTTAACCGAGAGAGCCAATGTCGGTTTAGTGCCTAGGCTTAACGGGTGAACAAAACCCCAATCGCTCGCCCTTACGCCGTTGTGGCGTTCGCGACGGTTGGCGCGGTGGCGTTGGTCTCGGTGGTTTTGATCGCTTGGATGGCCGGCCTCACCAACCCGTTGCAACTTGCCGACCCGGGCGAGGTGGTGCGCTGGGGCCTGCCTGCACTCAAGGCCGCCACCAACGTGGCGATGGCCGTTGCCATCGGTGGTTCGGTATTCGCAGCCTTTGCTCTGGCCGATAAAACTCGCGAACTCGGTCGCACGCTCAACGTAGTTGCCGCGGCTTCGGTGGCCTGGGTGCTCATCGGTTCGGTCGGTTACCTCTTTACCTATCTTTCAATCACGGGCAGCCCGCTGAGTTTCGATGCAACCTTCACGGCGGGTCTTCAGCTGTTCATCACTCAGATTGCACTCGGTCAGTCGCTGGCGCTCAACCTGGCTGGCGGCTTGTTGCTGGCCACCCTTGCCCTCATGGTGCGTTCGCTCAAGTCGACGTTCTGGCTTGCGGCCATTGGCCTGGCATCAATCGTTCCACTCGCGGTTTCGGGCCACGCGGCCGGCACCAGCAATCACGCCATGGCGGTTAACTCCATCGGCATGCACCTCGGGGCAATAGTCATCTGGGTTGGCGGCTTGGTGGTGGTTACCATCGTGGCTCGCGGTCAGGTGATCGACCAGCAACGCACTTTGCTCGCCCGCTACTCAACCTTGGCTCTTGCCGCCTTTGCGCTAACCGCCGTTTCGGGCACCGCCTCGGCGCTGGCCCGCATCAGCCTGCCTCAACTGTTTTCAACCACCTACGGCAACCTCGTGCTTGCCAAGGTGGCGGCTCTGATTCTTTTGGGGTTCCTCGGCGCGGCCTACCGCCTAAGACTCATGCGTCGCATCGATGAAGCCACCGGCAACCGCGTCTTCTGGAATCTAGCCACAGCCGAACTTGCCCTCATGGGTCTTGCCGTTGGCTTGGCCACCGCGCTCGCTCGCACCGGCGCTCCGGCCGCCACCAACCTCGTGCAAAACCCGAGCCCCGCGCGCATCCTCACCGGGTCTGATGTGCCACCAGAACTAACGCTCGGCCGCTGGTTCTCGGAGTGGCGTTTCGACTTGGTGTGGGCAACCATTTGCGTGGTGGCGGCCGGCGCTTACATCTGGGGTGTGGTTCGTCTCAAGCGCCGCGGCGACAGCTGGTCGATCGCGCGCACGTTATCTTGGCTCGCCGGCCTCGGTTTGCTGTTCTACATCACCAACGGTGCCATCAACGCTTATCAGGAGTACCTCTTCTCGGTGCACATGATTGGCCACATGCTGCTCAGCATGGGTGTGCCGGTGCTGCTGGTGCCGGGTGCTCCAATCACTTTGCTGCTGCGAGCCGTTGCCAAACGCAGCGACGAATCTCGCGGCGTTCGCGAGTGGGTGCTCTGGGCCGTTCACACTCCTTGGGCTCGGTTTGTTTCGCACCCGATTTTTGCTGCCGTCAACTTCGCAGCTTCGCTCGTGCTGTTCTACTTCACTCCGGCGTTTTCGTGGTCGGTTCACGATCACCTCGGTCACGAGTGGATGACCGTGCACTTTTTGATTACGGGTTACCTGTTTGTTCAGGCGATTATCGGTATCGATCCGGGGCCGCATCGCATCGCGTATCCGGTGCGTCTGATGTTGCTCATTGGCACGCTAGCGTTTCACGCGTTCTTCGGTCTTGCCCTCATGGATGGCGCTTCGCTGCTGCTGCCCGAATGGTACGGAGCCATGGGGCGCCTCTGGGGCTCAACGCCCATCGCCGACCAACACGACGGTGGAGCTATCGCGTGGGGTATCGGCGAATTACCCACCGCGGTGCTTACCATTATCGTCTCGGTGCAATGGGCCAGGGCAGATCAGCGTGACTCTACGCGTCTCGACCGCGCGTCTGACCGCTCGGGCAATCGAGATTTAGAAGATTACAACGCCATGCTGGCCCGCCTAGCTAAGCGTGAGGAACGGTAGTTAGTGGAGCAGGTAAGTCTTTCGCAAGAGCAACTGGCGTTGTTCAAATACATCGAGGGTGAGCACACCAACATCTTTGTAACCGGTCGTGCCGGCACCGGTAAGTCGACGCTGCTGAGCTACCTGGTTGAGAACACCAAGAAGAACTTTGC
>CANFPR010000071.1 GCA_947448975.1 Micrococcales bacterium
TCTTTTGGCCATGCCCAAGGGTAAGTGCCCGAGTTCGCTCCCGGCTCAACGAACCCGTAACTGTTGATAACTGCGCCAACTTACAATGGATGCATGCCAGAGTTCATAGTCGCGGGATACGACCCAGAGTTTGTCGACTACGAACAAGGTTGGGCTCTTCAGCGAAAACTACACCGAGAAATTGTCGACGGAGCGAGAGCCGAAACGGTAATTTTGCTTGAGCATTCGAGCGTCTACACGGCTGGAAAGCGCACCGAAGACCACGAGCGACCGAACGACGGAACCCCAGTTATCGACGTCGACCGCGGCGGCAAGATCACGTGGCACGGACCTGGTCAGCTGGTTGGTTACCCCATTCTGCGACTCCCCCAACCAATCGACGTGGTTGGTTACGTGCGTTGGCTAGAGCAGGTTCTAATCGATACCGTTGCCGAATTCGGAGTCGTTGCTGAGCGGGTAGAAGGCCGCTCGGGGGTTTGGGTTAGCACGAGTACCGGCTTCGAGAAACTTGCCGCTATCGGCATCCGTGTTTCAGAGCACCACACGATGCATGGATTCGCCCTCAATTGCAATAATTCGCTTGATCCCTATGACACGATTATTGCTTGCGGTATTAGCGATGCAAAGACAACGACACTTTCGAAACTGACTGGTAAGAACATCACCCCAGCGGAAGCCGCAGAAGTTGTGCAGCAAAAATTGACCACGATAAGCAAGGTACAGAAATGAGCGAGGCACCAAAGCCGGAGCGAAGACTTCTTCGCATTGAAGCCAGAAACTCGGCTGTGCCAATCGAGCGCAAACCAGAGTGGATCAAAACACGAGCCAAAATGGGACCCGAGTACCAGGCTCTTCAGAAGTTAGTAAAAACTGAGGGTCTACACACGGTCTGCCAAGAGGCGGGTTGCCCAAACATTTTCGAATGCTGGGAAGACCGTGAGGCAACATTCCTGATTGGAGGGGCGCAGTGCACTCGACGCTGCGACTTCTGTCAGATCGACACAGGTAAGCCAGAGCCGCTTGACCGCGACGAGCCGCGTCGTGTCGGAGATTCCGTAAAACAAATGCAGTTGCGCTACGCCACCGTAACCGGAGTTGCCCGAGACGACCTCGAAGATGAAGGTGCGTGGCTCTACGCCGAGACCATCAGGCAGATTCACCAGCAATCCCCCGGTACCGGCGTTGAAATTTTGGTTCCCGACTTCTCGGGCAATCCAGAACTTCTAAAACTCGTTTTCGAAGCCGAACCAGAGGTCTTCGCGCACAACGTTGAAACCGTGCCTCGTATCTTCAAACAAATTCGCCCCGCCTTCACCTACGAGCGATCCATGGATGTCATCTCGCAGGCTCGAGACTACGGACTGGTAACTAAGTCGAACCTGATTCTTGGAATGGGCGAGACCACTGACGAAATCATCGATGCACTGCAGCACCTTCACAACGCCGGAACTGACATCGTCACGATCACCCAGTACCTTCGCCCAACGGTTAGGCATCACCCCGTGGAGCGCTGGGTGAAGCCGGAAGAGTTTGTTGAGCTCAAGAAGATTGCCGAAGAAATGGGCTTCTTGGGCGTTCTAAGCGGCCCGCTGGTTAGGTCTTCGTATCGCGCTGGGCGCTTGTGGGCTTCGTCGATGCAGAAGAAGGGTCGAACAGTGCCTGAGCACTTGCAACACCTTGCCGACGCAGCGGTCAAAGACGGCTTCAGTCAGGCTGTCGGCTAGGCTTTTCAACATGGCAAAATCTACAGACGCACAAAAAACTCCAGGCCGCTGGGCTGAAATCTTTAGGCTCTTCGGCCAAACAATCAAGGTAGACAAGCTCGCTTTGCCGCTTACGGCACTCGTGACATTGTCAACTTTGGCCGCGGGAGTACTTCTGGCTGTGTACGCCAGCGATAACGTACTCACCACCATCATCTATGCAGCCTTGGGGCTACTTGCTGCCGTGATGTTGGGTCTGATTGTGATGTCTCGCCGTGCCGAAGCGGTTGCCTACGGTCGCATTGCTGGCCAGCCTGGTGCGGTTGGCGCTGTTGTGTCATCGGCGATTAAGCGCGGCTGGAGAACCAGCGAGATGCCGGTGGCGGTAAACCCAAGAACTCGAGACGCAATCTATCGCTGTGTAGGTGCTGCTGGAGTGGTGCTAATCGCAGAGGGAAGCCGCAACGGCACCAAGTTGATTCTCGACGAGGAGATTCGCAAATTGAAGCGCACGACACCTGGTGTGCAAATTCACATCTTCTACGTGACCGGCGACGACAGTGGAACTCCACTTGGAAAGCTTGCTCGCGAAATCATGCGTCTAAAGAGAACGTTGAACCGGGCTGAAGTTAGCACCGTGAACGCACGCTTGCAGGCACTTGGAATGAACTTGCCGATCCCAAAGGGTATTGACCCAAACAAAATGCGCGCATCTCGCCGCTAAAAAGTTTTTACAATCACGAAACAATCCTTGGCGGGATAACTCGTGCACGCACGAGTAGACTTTTTATCGACGGCTCCGATGTTGCGCCGGCTATCAAAAATCCACCTTTTGAAGGGAATTCCCCCTATGTTCAAGACCGCTTCTGAGGTAGTGAAGTTCATCAAGGATAACGACGTAAAGTTCCTTGACGTTCGCTTCACCGACCTCCCTGGTGTTCAACAGCACTTCAACCTTCCTGCAGCGATGATTGACGAGCAGTTCTTCGTTGATGGTCAGCTTTTCGATGGTTCGTCGATTCGTGGCTTCGCCTCGATTCACGAGTCAGACATGCAGCTCATTCCAGACGTAACCACCGCTTACCTCGACGCCTTCCGTGTTGAGAAGACTCTGGTTATGTTGTTTGACATTTACAACCCACGCAACGGTGAGCTTTACGGCCGCGACCCACGCCAGACTGCAAAGAAGGCTGAGGCTTACCTAGCTTCAACCGGAATCGCTGACACCGCGTTCTTCGCTCCAGAAGCCGAGTTCTTCATCTTCGATGACGTGCGTTACCACTACGGCCAGAACAGCTCGGGTCACTTCATCGACTCTGACGAAGCTGCCTGGAACTCGGGTCGTGTCGAAGAGGGCGGTAACCTCGCCAACAAGACCCCTTACAAGGGTGGCTACTTCCCAGTTTCACCAGTCGACCAGCACGCTGACATGCGCGACCAGATCGTTCTAGAGCTTGAGGCTGTCGGCCTTTCGGTTGAGCGCTCGCACCACGAAGTTGGTACCGCCGGTCAGGGTGAAATCAACTACCGCTTCGACACCTTGGTTAAGGCTGCAGACGACGTTCTTAAGTTCAAGTACGTAGTCAAGAACGTTGCCAACGCCTTCGGCAAGACCGCAACCTTCATGCCTAAGCCACTATTCGGTGACAACGGTTCGGGTATGCACGTTCACCAGTCACTCTGGAAAGACGGCAAGCCACTGTTCTACGACGAGAGCGGCTACGGCGGCCTGAGCGACCTCGCTCGCTGGTACATTGGTGGAATCCTGAAGCACGCTCCATCTCTACTTGCCTTCACCAACCCAACCGTCAACTCTTACCACCGCCTCGTGCCTGGCTTCGAGGCGCCAGTAAACCTTGTTTACTCGGCTGGTAACCGTTCGGCTGCGATTCGTATCCCGATGACCGGCACCAACCCTAAGGCAAAGCGCATCGAGTTCCGTGCCCCTGACGCTTCGAGCAACCCTTACTTCGCATTCGCTGCGATGCTGATGGCTGGTCTCGACGGCATCAAGAACCGCATCGAACCACACGCTCCTGTCGACAAGGACCTCTACGAGCTTCCACCAGAGGAAGCCAAGAACATCCCACAGGTTCCTGGAAACCTAGAAGACGTTCTTAAGGCTCTAGAGGCAGACCACGACTACCTGCTTGCAGGCGACGTGTTCACCAAGGACCTCATCGAGACCTGGGTTGACTACAAGCGTGAGAAGGAAATCAAGCCTTTGGCTCTTCGTCCTCACCCTTACGAGTTCGAGCTTTACTACGGCGTCTAGTCTTAGAAAAGTCGAAAGGCCTCACTCATTGCGAGTGGGGCCTTTTCGTTTAAGCAGTGGTTAGGCGTTATAGAAGATGCGCTCGAATACACCTCTGGCGCGTCTGGTGAACGCTAGGTAATCCTGTTCGAGGGCAGTCGCCGAATGAGGCGGGTATTCAAGGATGCGCGCCATTCCATCGAGAATGCGGCGGTCGTTCGGTAGAACATCGCTGCGTTTATTTGCCCACAGCACCGAAGCAGACCGCACGCGGGAAGCGAGGATCCAAGCCTCTTGAAGAACTCGAGCGTCATGCGCCTCGATTAGACCCTCGGAGACACAAGCCTGTAGGGCATCGATTGTGCGCGGGGTTCGGATGGCCGGGTGCTGATTACCGAACTTGAGTTGAAGTAGCTGCACCAGCCACTCAACATCAGAAAGCGAACCGCGACCTAGCTTTAGATGGCGGCGAGGGTCGGCACCCTGTGGCAGACGCTCGGTTTCAACTCTGGCTTTGATGCGGCGAATCTCGATGATCGACTTCTCGTCGAGAACCTGCGGATAGCGGTATTGGTCGATTAGCGACTCAAAATCGGTGCACAGTTGTGCAGAACCAGCAATCGGACGAGCTCGAAGTAAGGCTTGTGACTCCCAAGTGTTAGCCCAGCGCTTGTAGTAGGCGGCATAGGAGTCGAGAGAGCGCGCTACAGGGCCGTTCTTACCTTCAGGTCGTAGATCTATGTCGAGGTCGAATTCGAGCACTGGGTCGGCGCACAGCCTTCTGAGGTCGGCGATGAATCTTTCAACGATGCGCTGCGCGTCGTCGTTGGTAGCGGCTTTCGGGCGATAAACAAACATAAGGTCGGCGTCACTGCCAAAACCTAGTTCGCCGCCACCGAAACGCCCCATGGCAATGGCCGCGAATTCGACAAGTTCAGTCATTGGCAGAGACGAGACGTCGGTGTGGGTCGATTCGAAGAGCAAGGTAATCAAACCATCTAAATACCCTTCGGTTATAGCCGTTAGCCCCGTTTCGATTTGTTCTAGCTTGAGATCACCGACCACTGCGCCAAGCGCAAGACGAAGGGTTTCACGTCGTCGAATCGCACGGATGGCGCTCGCCGCTGTCTCTATAGATTCATGGCGTTCCAAAATCGCCTGAGTCTCGGCAACTATTTCTTCGCGAGTCGCGGGCTGCATTTTTTCGTTGTCTTCTAGCCAAGCCGCGGCTTCAGGGATGCGCTCAAAAAGCGAAGTAGCGAGGCGGCTGAGTGACAGCACGCTGGTTAGGCGCTGAGCCGCGCCGGATGCATCACGCAACATTCGCAAAAACCAAGGCGACTCCCCCA
>CANFPR010000072.1 GCA_947448975.1 Micrococcales bacterium
TCACTTCGGCACCGATAGTAATCACTGCACTCGCACTTTCGAAAACTCCGGCACCGACCATCAGCGGAACCGCGAAGGCCGGTCAGACGTTGACGGCCAAGGTCGGCACTTGGGACTCTGGCGTGAAGCTTTCATATCAGTGGTTGCGCAATGGCGTTGCCATCAAGGGTGCAACTAAGGCCACCTATAAGTTGACCGCAGCCGACAAGGGCAAGAAGATTACGGTGCAGGTTACCGGTAGCAAAGCCGGTTACACCGCCGCGGTTAAGACCTCAGGCTTCAAAACGATTAGCAAGTAGCGCGAACATCCGAGGGTTTAGACCCAAAGCAAACGCTTAAAGAAAAAGTCCCGCCGAGAAATCGACGGGACTTTTCTTTTGCGAAGCTTTAGTGACCTTCGGTCTTGAAACGCTCGATTGACTCGGCAATTAGGCGCTCGGCAACAGCCTTACCCTCCCAGTCGCCAACCTTGACCCACTTGCCAGGCTCGAGGTCTTTGTAGTGCTCGAAGAAGTGCTTGATCTCGTTCTTGGTTTGAGCCGGCACGTCGTCGATGTCTTGAATGTGCGACCAGCGTGGGTCTTTTTCAAGAACACAGATGAGCTTCTCGTCGATTCCGCCGTCGTCTTCCATGGTTAGAACGCCAACCGGGCGAACCGAGCAAACGACGCCAGGAAACACTGGGAACTCAAGAATCACGAGAGCGTCTAGCGGGTCGCCGTCGCCACCGAGGGTGTTGTCGAAGTATCCGTAATCGATCGGATAAACAAACGGGGTGAACAAAACGCGGTCAAGGTGAACGCGACCGGTTGCGTGGTCGACTTCATACTTGTTGCGGCTGCCGCGAGGGATTTCAATAACGACGTCGTATGCCATGGTGCTCCTAAATAGAGTTGTCTCAAGAGAGTTTATCGAAAGGCACCAATGCCCACACGTGCAAGGCTTACCCCGGCGGTCGCCGACGTGCGTCGAGCCGTGCGCGAAAACTGGGATGCCGCCGGTGTGAAAGCCGGAGACCTTGTGCTGGTGGCCTGTTCGGGTGGGCCCGATTCGATGGCGCTCGCCGCAGCAGCCGCATTCGAAGGGCCTCGCGCGGGCATTCTGGTTGGTGCCGTTGTGGTTGAACACGGGCTGCAAGAGATTACAGCCGCAGTTGCCGAACAAACCGCTGCAAACCTGCGCAATCTGGGGCTGAGCCCAGTGCAGGTTCTCGCGGTGAAGGTTGGCTCGGATGGCGGGCCCGAAGCGGCCGCTCGCGATGCGAGGTATGCCGCGCTCAACCTGGCGCTCGAGCAAACCGAAGCCCGTTTTGTAATGCTGGGCCACACGCTGAACGACCAGGCCGAAACCGTGCTGCTCGGGTTAGCGCGCGGAGCCGGCGCTAAGTCGCTGGCCGGAATGACTGCCGTTGGCGAGAGTTACCTGCGACCACTTCTTGGCATCAAGCGCGAAACCACCGTTGCCTTCTGCAACGACAGCTCGATTGAGGTTTGGAACGACCCGCAAAACCTCGACCCAAAGTTCACCAGGGTTCGCATTCGCCACCAGGTTTTGCCTCTTCTAGAAGAAACCCTGGGTGGCGGAGTTGCTGAAGCTCTGGCTCGCACGGCCGATCAACTTCGCGAGGATGCCGCGGTGCTCGACGCACTCGCCCAAAGCGCGTTTGTGGTTGCCGCAACGGTTGCCGCCACGTCAATCGAGCTTTCGGTGGATGCCCTCGAAGCCGAAATGCCTGCCGTTCAAAAGCGCGTAATTAAGCTCGCCATTGAGAAAGTCGGAGGCATCGCCACCAGCCATCACCTGCGCGAAGTGAGCGAACTGGTAACCGATTGGCACGGGCAAAAAGAGCTCACGCTGGCAGGCGTTAGAGTAGAACGCATGGGCAGAACCCTGAAGTTCAAAACCACCAAAACCCTCAAGCCAGGAGCCTGTTAGTGGACCTCGAAAAGGTATCGGGCGAGATCACCAAGATTCTCGTTACCGCAGAACAAATCGACAGCAAGGTTGCCGAGCTGGCAGCCGAAGTTGATCGCCGCTACGAAGGCAAAGATCTTCTGCTCATCGGTGTCTTGAAGGGCGCTGTCATGTTTCTCGCCGATCTCTCGCGAGCCATGCAGATTCCGGTTCAAATGGACTGGATGGCCGTTTCTTCTTACGGTTCAGGCACCCAATCTTCTGGTGTGGTTCGAATCTTGAAAGACTTAGATGCCGACGTGCTCGGCCGTCACGTGCTGATTGTCGAAGACATCATCGACTCGGGTCTCACGCTTTCGTGGTTGGCCAGCAACCTTAAGGCCCGCGGCGCAGCATCGGTTGAAATCGTTGCTTTCTTGCGCAAGCCAGATGCCGCCAAGGTAGACGTTGAGGTTGCCATGGTTGGCTTTGACATTCCTAACGAATTCGTCGTCGGTTACGGCCTCGACTACGCCGAGCGTTACCGCACGCTCAAGGGCGTAGCGGTGTTATCGCCAGCGGTTTACTCCTAGGCACCGCCGCGCAGAATTTCCACCGGGATGCCGCGAAACGCGTCGCTCGGGCCCTCACTCTGTGAGCGAACATCCCTGTTTTGAATGCGTGTCAGAAGGTAGCCTTAGATTTGTTCAGTTTTGGACACGAAAGGATGAGGCTCGGCCTCGACTATGAATCTTAAGAACTTGTTTAAAGGCCCACTCGTCTGGATTTTCGCAGCGCTGCTCGTTGTGATGCTAGGCACTTCGCTCACTTCAGGAAGCGAGTTCAAGCAGGTTGACACTTCAACCGGTTTGAGCCTGATTTCTAGCGACATGGCCTCATCGGTAAAGGTCTACGAAGGCGACAAGCGCGTAGACGTAACGCTCAAGGCTGCCGATGCCAAGTACGGCAAAAAGGTTCAGTTTTACTTCGTGTACTTCCGCGGTCAGCAGGTGGTTGACACCATCGCCGCCGCCAACCTTAAAGACGGTTACAACGACGAAAACCCAAACACCCCTTGGTATGTTTCGCTGCTCAGCACGATCTTTCCGTTCATCATCATTGGTGCGATCTTCTGGTTCTTAATGGCCGGCGCTCAGGGCGGTAACAGCCGAGTCATGAACTTTGGCAAGTCGCGCGCCAAGCTGGTGAACAAGCAAGATTCGAAGGTTACCTTCGGCGATGTTGCCGGTGCCGATGAAGCCATTGAAGAACTTCAAGAAATCAAAGAGTTTTTGAAGGAGCCGGAGAAGTTTCAGAAGGTTGGCGCCAAGATTCCTCGAGGCGTTTTGCTCTACGGCCCTCCGGGAACGGGTAAGACCCTTCTTGCCAAGGCTGTTGCCGGCGAGGCTGGGGTTCCGTTCTTCACCATTTCGGGTTCTGACTTTGTAGAAATGTTCGTGGGTGTTGGTGCATCTCGTGTGCGCGACCTGTTCGAACAGGCCAAGCAGAGTGCTCCCGCCATCATCTTCGTCGACGAAATCGACGCCGTTGGTCGTCACCGCGGTGCCGGCATCGGTGGCGGTAACGACGAGCGCGAGCAAACCCTCAACCAGCTTTTGGTTGAGATGGACGGCTTCGACTCGAAGACGAACGTCATTTTGATTGCCGCAACCAACCGCCCAGACATCCTCGACCCAGCGCTTTTGCGCCCAGGTCGTTTCGACCGTCAAATTGGCGTTGGTGCACCAGACCTAAAGGGTCGCGAGCAGATTCTTCGAGTGCACGCTAAGGGCAAGCCGATTGCCGATGATGTCGACCTAGCCACCGTCGCTCGTCGCACCCCAGGCTTTACCGGTGCCGACCTAGCTAACGTGCTAAACGAGGCAGCATTGCTAACCGCTCGCCAGAGCGAGAAGCAGATCACCGCTGCCACCCTCGACGAGTCGATCGACCGAGTTATCGGCGGGCCGCAAAAGAAGAGCCGTCTAATGAAAGACCTCGAGCGCCTAAACACCGCTTACCACGAGGCCGGTCACGCACTGGTTGCAGCTTCGCTCAACAACAGCGACCCGGTTACCAAGGTCACCATTCTTCCTCGCGGTCGCGCCTTGGGTTACACCATGGTTCTTCCAATCGAAGACCGCTACTCGATTTCGCGCAACCAGCTACTCGACCAGATCGCCTACGCAATGGGTGGCCGCGTTGCCGAGGAGGTCGTGTTCCACGACCCAACCACCGGCGCTTCAAACGACTTCGAAAAGGCCACCAGCATTGCTCGCCAAATGGTTACGCAATACGGCTTCTCGGCTTCGATCGGTTCGGTTTCTTACGCCAATGGCGGCGAAGTGTTTGTTGGCCGCGACATGGGTCACGTTCGCGAATACAGCGAAGCCACTGCGCAGGCAATCGACGTTGAGATTCGCGGCATCCTCGATGCAGCACACGACGAGGCCTACCGTGCCATCAACCTAAACCGCAAGGTGCTCGACGCTCTGGCCAAGGCTCTAATGGAAGAGGAAACCCTCAACCAGGAGCAGATCGCCAAGATCTTCAAGAGCCTAAAGAAGTTGCCACAGCGCGAACTTTGGCTTTCTAAGAAGAGCCGTCCGGTTTCTAAGGTTGGCCCAATCGCTATTCCTTCGAAGGGTTCAACCTCTTCTAAAGAGGCAGCAGCCGCCGCCGAGGCGAAAGCTGCGGCAAAGCCAGCCACCAAACGTCGTGCTGCTCGCGTAAGCGCAGCGTCGAAGGCGGCAACGCCAGCGGCTAAGGCAACCAAGCCTCGCGCACCAAGGGCACCGAAAGAGTAGTTGTGGTTGACTCCGAGCGCATCAAGTCTGCGGTGGTTGAGCTTTTAGCCGCCATCGGTGAAGACCCAACCCGCTCAGAGCTAACCGCCACACCAACCAAGGTTGCCGAGGCCTACGCCGAGTTCTTCAAAGGCGTGGGAGTCGATGCAACCGCGGTGCTAGCCGAAACCTTCGAAGCCGAGCACAACGAAGTTGTGATTCTCAAAGACATCGACTTCGTTTCTATGTGCGAACACCACCTGCTGCCTTTCACCGGCGTTGCCCACATTGCCTACCTGCCTAGCGACCGAGTAATCGGCCTTGGTCGTCTACCGAAGCTGGTAGAAATCGTGGCATCGCGCCCGCAACTTCAAGAAAACCTAACCGCCCAGGTTGCCGACGCCCTCGAAGCTGGGCTCAACACTCGCGGTGTGGTTGTGGTTATCGAGGCCCGTCACCACTGCGTAGTTTCGCGCGGCGCTCGTCAGCCCGAAGCCAACACCGTAACCATGGCCGCCCGCGGATGCTACGCCGAACCAATTGCAAGAGCCGAAGTCATGGGGCTCATCTCCAAATGA
>CANFPR010000073.1 GCA_947448975.1 Micrococcales bacterium
CAAATTATTCGCACGCTCATCGAAGGTGAGCTTCGCGGATCGATTCGCTGGTTCTCGCCAACCGAGGGTGGTACTCGCGTAGTCATCGAGATTCCGCTTTAGCCGATTCTCGCGGCTTCAACCGGCACTTAAACAAAAGAGCCAGACCTTACGGTCTGGCTCTTTCTGAATTCTTGTGGTTTAGCCGGCACGACGTGCACGTGCGTACTTGCGCTTGAGCGACTTACGCTCGTCTTCGCTTAGGCCGCCCCATACGCCGCTGTCTTGGTTTTCTTTGATGGCGTACTCTAGGCAGTTGCTAGAAACTGAACACTCACGGCAAACAGCCTTGGCTTGTTCGATCTGCTCGGCTGCTGGACCAGTGTTTCCTACCGGAAAGAAGAGTTCTGGGTCTTCGGTGAGGCAACGAGACTCGTTTAGCCACTGCATGTCCATGCGTAATCCTTCAGTTGTACTAGAAACGAAAAATCAGGAAGTTTCCTTTGGGGAGGGCTGCCATTCTGCCGAAATACATCGGTGTCTTACGCTTAGATAGCGTTTAGAGGCGAACTTTTCCTATAGAAATGTTTTCACACGAGACGCCGTTTGGCAAGACCCAATATCTTGAAAGAAGCCATTTTGAGCACAAAATCACTGCCCTGGCAGGTCAATGCGGCAGTAGTCGTGTTGTTCGTCGAAACCCTAGCGCTGCTGGGCGGCGCGGCTTACTTCGTCTATGGCATTCTCACCAATCAAGCCCGGTTGCTTTCCACGCTCATCGCACTGGCAGGCTTCACACTGTTAGCCGCCGTGTGGGTCTTGAGTCTTGCAGTTGGTCTGCTTCAGGGTAAGAAATCTTCTAGAACACCGGCGCTATTTGCTCAGATGATTCCGCTGTCTATCGGAATTGGCTCAGTTGGAGGCCCAAACTCAAATGCACTCGTTGCGGTGATTTTGCTGGGCGTTGGTTTGTTTACCGTTGGCCTGTTGTTGAGTAAGCCAGTTGGTGCGCTCATGAACCGCACGCTCGAATAGCAAAACAGCAGGGGCTTGGCTACAAGTGCGAGAAACAGCGCCTAAATACCCAGCTTCTTGCGCAGCATCTCAACGTGACCGGTTGCCTTCACGTTGTAAAGAGCCAGGGCAATCTTCCCGGCTTCATCAACCACGAAGGTTGATCGAAGTACGCCTTCGTAAACTCGACCGTAAAGGGTTTTCATGCCGAATGCGCCCCAAGTCTTGTGAATCGCTAGATCGGCGTCGCTGAGCAGTTCGAAGTTGAGGTTTTGGTTGTCTTTGAACTTCTTGAGCTTGCTCACGGCGTCTGGCGAAATAGCGAGCACGTCGTAGCCGGCTCCGCGCAACACCGAAAGGTTGTCGTTGAAGTCGCAAGCCTCTTTGGTGCAGCCAGGTGTAGCGGCGGCTGGGTAGAAGTAGACAATCACTTTCTTGCCTGCAAATGAGGCTAGTTCGATGTCTTTGCCGTCTTGATCTTGCAAAGTGAAGTTTGGCGCGGCGTCGCCTTCGGCTAGTCGAAACTCGCTCATGAGACTCCTTTTATCTTGTCTACTGTTGCCCCTGTGGCTAGCCTAGCCCGTAGCGTTTGGGTTTCGCGAGCAAATCGGTTCAAGCCTCAAAAACGTCAAACAAGTTTTGTCATGATGCGCTCATGCTGGTAATGTTAACCCTCGTTGCTCATGCAACAACGCGCCTCTAGCTCAATCGGCAGAGCAACTGACTCTTAATCAGTGGGTTCCGGGTTCAAGTCCCGGGGGGCGCACGAAAGCCCAGTTTCTTCTCACGAGAGCTGGGCTTTTTTATTTTCCAAACCACCTACGGCTTAGGATGTTGCCATGCTGCCAGATTGCTTTCGCAACTACACCGATGCCACTGGGCGCATTACGCGCCTGCCCGTAAAGTTGCGCAAGAAAGTCGAACTGGCCATGTGGGCTCTCGAGCTGTTTGAGGTTGGTCGTGTTTACAGCGAACCCGAGGTCAACGAAATCATTGGTGAGTACATCGAAGATTTCGCTCTTATTCGTCGTTTGCTGGTCGAAGACGGCAAGCTTCAGCGTGATTCTTACGGCCGCGAATACTCGAAGGTTGCCTAAACCGAGATTTCGATGGTGACCGTTATCGAGTCTCCAACGTTGAGACGTTCTGGCGTGCGAAGCGCATCCTTGAGCGGCACCAGGTAACTTCCCTGTTTTAGAAACAAGCTTGTGGTGATCGTGGTCTTACCGATGGTCACCGCGCAAGGTATGACGCCCCATCCGTAGCTCACTATTTTGCTGACTTCACGGATGTCTTGGCATTCGGCTTCGGGTATGGCAGCGAAGTAGAACGGGGCAGGCCCGCGCCACTCAAAGACAACCGAATCGAATTTCAACTTCACGACTCGAAGATAGCAAACTACTTGGTGTTGATGGGCTTCCATGTACCGGTGTTACCGGCCGCATCGACCGCCCGAATATAAACCGTGTTGCGCGATTTTGTGAGAGCCAAGTTAATTGGCTTGCCGTAGGTTGCCCGCACAGTTTTGCTCGATGCTGGACTTATGGCAAAGTCGAGGGCAACAACACCTGATCGATCGTCTTTCGCGGAGACGGAAATAGTCTTGACCTTTGTCAGGGCCTTTCCAACTTTGTCGAGAACAGTCGTTGCCCTGCTGGTTGTCGAGTTAACGCGCATCGAAGTAATGACCGGAGACTCAGCATCCAAGATGATGTCGTCGCTGTAGACAAACTTCTCCCATTGGCCCAACGTTCCGTCGTTCTCGGCGGCGAAAAGGCGGTAGCGCACGTAAACCTTTCGAGGCAGCTTGGATGTAGTTGCGCGAAGAGTCCATGCAACCGTGTTTTCTTTGTAGGTGAATACCTTCGTTTGGTTCTTTGGGAATCCTCCATCGTTTGAGACAGCCACCTGAGCGATGATTCCGTCGAAAGAGAGGTTTAGGTTTACTTCGGTCGTGCTGGTGTAGTCGTCGCCATCGTTGATGCTCACTCCGCCGAAATCTCCAAAGGAGTCTTCGAGCACATTCATTTGCGCCGTTAGGTAAGTGGTTCCGTCGGCAAAATCACCGCAGTCGGACTGCGCTGCGAGCTCGTTGCCGCCAAGTTGCAGCAGCGGTTTGAGTGAATCAGTCTGTGACGGATCGTACGTCTTGCGCACCACCCAAGCAGCGCCCTCTCGTTGGGCATCTGCGCTAAACCAAGGCATGCCATTTACGCTGACCCCAACCGAGCACTCTGTGTCAGTTGGAATGGTGTAACCGTAGAGCATCCAGGTGAATTCGCCCTGGGATGAAACGGATTCCCTCGCCGTGCCGGTCATAGTGTTTTCATAGTTCACGCAAGCCGGGTCGGACTTGAAAGGCTCAAAAGTTTTCATTTGCCTGGTTAACCCAACCGAGATTCCACTGTCTATGCTGCCCCCGCCTGGCCAGCCGTAGTAAGACATAGACGTGAAATGGCAGGAATCCGAACCAATCGCTGTAGCCGCAGGAGCAGGTGCAGACAGGATCAGTAGTAGAGCGGTTGCGGCGATGGCTAAAGCTCGTTTCACAATGTTCCCCTTGTGTGATTTTGAAATTAGTTTCATGCTTGCAAACCTATGAGTCACCGCCGACATCTTTGCTCTAAATGGGCAAGAATAAACGGGTGAACGATTCAACCATCAAGGCACCAGCGCTAGAGCAGCTCTATTCGAGGCACTCATCAAAGTGGCGTAGGTTTGCGGCCGACGTTTTGCCAATGCACGTGGCCGAGATGGACTTCGAAATCGCCCAACCCATCTCGACCTTGATCACCCGCATGGTTGGCGAATCTGACCTCGGCTACCTCGGACCAGTGCCTGAAGTTGCCGAAGCGTTCGAATCATTCGCGCAAGAGCGATGGAACTGGAAGATCGACCCGTCACAGCTAAAACTAGCCACCGATGTCGGCCTGGCTACGGTTGAGTACCTAAGAGCCAACCTGCGCTCTGGTGAGCGCGTAATCGTCAACTCTCCTGTCTATTCGGGTTTCTACGAGTGGCTCAAAGAGCTTGGCGTTGAGCCTCTAGACGTGGCACTTTTGCACACGGATGCCGGCTGGCGCCTCGACCTCGCAGGCATCGAGTCTGCATACCAAGCCGGGCACCTTCACCTGCTGCTTTGTAACCCACACAACCCGGTTGGTCGCGCGTTCGATCGCGATGAACTAACAGCGCTGGCCGCGCTTTCTAACCGATACGGTGCCACCGTGATCAGCGACGAAATTCACGCGCCGCTCACCTTCGCTGAATTCGTTCCGTACCTTTCCTGTGGCGATGCAGCCACCGAAACTGGCGTGGTAATCACTAGTTCAAGCAAATCGTGGAACCTCGCCGGGCTAAAGGCGGCGTTTTTGCTCACTCAGAGCGAAACGATGGCCGCCAAGGTTGCCAGGCTGCCACCTGCGCTGCACTGGCGCACGAGCATCCTGGGCGCTTTTGCCATGGCCGAGGCTTACAACGCAGGCGTGGAGTGGCTAGATGCCACTGTGAAAACCTTGGATGCCAACCGCAAACACCTTGCCGCCGAACTCGAGCGTCTACTGCCGGAGGTTGCCTACGAGCTACCCGAAGCCGGTTACCTCGCGTGGCTAGACCTCAGGGGCACCACGCTCACGGCGGCGCGCATCCTCGAAGAAGCCAAGGTCTCTCTCGTGCCGGGGCCAGACATGGGCGGCGAGACTTATGCCGGTTTTGCTCGCCTCAACTTTGGCACCAGCCCCGAGATTATTACGCACGGGCTCGAGCGCATTGCAAAGTTGAGTCGATGAACACCCAGCCTGCAGCAACGCAGCCCATCAAGCTTGGGTTGATTGGCAGCAGCGGCTGGGCCGAGGGCATGTATGTGTCGGCACTTGCCTCCGACCCACGTGTGCAAATTGTGGGCGTTGCCGCACGCAACCAAGCGCGGCTCGATGAGCTATCAGCCAAGTGGAACATTGCCAACATCTACACCGATGCGCACGCGCTGATTGCCTCGGATGTCGACGGTGTGATCATTGCCACCCCAGACTCGGCACACCTTGAATACGCCACCGCAGCGCTCGCGGCAGGAAAGCACGTGTTGTGCGAGAAGCCGATGGCTCTCGACGCGCACCAAACCCAAACCATGCTCGACTCAGCCCGTTCGGCCGGGTTAGTAAACATGGTGATGTTTACCTTTAGGTTCTTGCCGGTGCTGCAACGGCTTAGGCAGCAGGTGGCCACGCTCGGCCAAATCACCGATGCTCGATTCGAGTTTCGCCA
>CANFPR010000074.1 GCA_947448975.1 Micrococcales bacterium
CTGGTTTATGACCGCATCGGGTTCGTCAAGGCCTAGAGCAACCTCAGTTTCATCGGCGCATCGTGATTCGATCTATTTGTTAGTCGGGGGTTAAACAGGTTGTTTACTTGGACTTTAGCTTCGAGCCTGGATTGAAATTTGGCGTCCAACTTGCCGTAAACAACTATCGCACTTGGTTCGAGCCGTTCGACCATGGCCTCTACACCGTGCTGGAAAATTACTCTTTTGCTCCGATCTCGGTAAGCACCCAACGCACCGAAGGCTACGACGCTTCCGCGAGGTATACCAACGCCAACGAATTCATAGTCAGTGCGATCGGCCCATCGAATAGAAGGTATTACTTGCAAGCCATGCGCCTGCCATGTAGCTCCAACCGCGCGCGAATAAACAGTGTTTTTAACTCTCTGCCACGGAGCCATGCTGTCGCTCAAGCTGATGTCTGGGGTCAATACGCATTTGTATTTCGCAAATCGACTCACCCAGCGAAGTGGGTCAGCAACAACAGAGATGAACTTTCTATCATCACAATAGAAATGCAATCCAACATCAAGACACTCAGACTCTGGTAAGTCGTTGTCGAAAGGCAAAACAACCTTCGGTATAGCTTCGATTGAAGCGGCAGAAAGAACAGGTATCTTCTGTGGCCCTTCAACGGGGAAATGGTTTTCATACCCATTAGTAAGAGCACCGAGGATGTCATGTAGGCAGACTTGGCGCCCATGCTTTCCCTCATACCAACTTTCAAGCATCGGGCAAACTCAAGTGAATGAGTTCCTCCTGCACCTGGTACCCGGTCTCCAAGTCAATCTCGAAATAGTTAGATGTTTCTGGGACCTTGTGAATGTCGAACCCCTCCATTTGAGTAACCGCTAAGGCTTCGTCATGTTCTCCTAGTTTGCTTATACACAACTGAGCTGAGCCAAAATCAAGAACTACAGCTCTCGAAGTTGCAATGCTCCATGAGGCGACACCATGCTTTAGTTCAGTGATCACGCGTCGAACAATGTAGACAGCTTGGATCACCTCGCCGGCATGATGGAAATAAACTTGGCCCCGCGACTGCATATTGGAGATTTCCTTGTGAGTCGGAGCTGAAACTTTGATCTTTGAGTAATTCTCGACGTAGCCCTCAATCTCCGACTCGACGACGTCGCCTTCAAAAAATAAGTCACCTTTACTTGTTGAGATAACTAACTGACTCGCCATCAAAAATTCAGGTAAGTCTTTTCCACCAAGAAACCGAAATTTGCTTCCAATTAGCGCAGCAAGGTGCTGCCTGTCAACGGCAGAAAATTCTGTAGAGATGTGGGGCTCAATCATTTTGACTCCTTAGGAATGAAGTGTATTTTGTAGGATGACCCTTTTGGGCCTTTGATGCTTATCTCCACCACAGGACTTCCATCTGAAGATGAGACAGGACGGTGAATGACACGAGAACCATCTGGAAAGAGCGTTAAGCGGCCTTTCCCATTGGGGAGTTGGGATTCTTTGCCACCCTTTTTCAGAGCCGAATACAAGTTCTCCGCCGTCTTTGCTGGGTTGTCTGTTGCGATCACCCGCGCCTTGTTTCGCCCTTTCGTTCCCAACCTTCCCTGCCCATCCGATGGAAACTGATTGGACAGCTTCTCCAAGTTTTGGCTCAAAGTGCCGGGTGAAGAGTAGCCTCCACCACTCGCATGACCCATGACGAACTCCTTTGTTCGAACAATTTTTCGATTATCACAAATCTATAACTATTTCGAAAAAATTGAGGCAGAAAACGCCAGAGTTTGGTATGAGTAAATTATGCCTCAAGCGAACTTAAATCGACTGCCAACAACGACCTCTGTGATTGTTTGATTGGGAATAACCCTGTCGCTTCGTGCGGTTATCTGGGAAGATAGACAAGCAACACAAGTTCTTCGGGGTCAGTGAAAATCTGAGCCGGCGGTTAAAGTCCGCGACCCGACTAGCTGCTCGCAAGAGCAACGGCAATCAAGGCAACTTGAGAACCGGGTTAGGCGGTTGAGCTGGTGAAATTCCAGCACCGACGGTTAAAGTCCGGATGGGAGAAGAACGAGGGTTTGGCATTCGCGCTTTTGGCGCATGCGAAACCCTGGGTTTGCGCACACGCTGCGCTACCCTTTCTCTCGCCACCCCGAAGCTAAAGATCTTCGAGAGGTTTGGCCAAATGAGTCACGAGAACTATGAGAGCGCGATGCATCGCGCGCTCGAACTCGCGCTACTCGGCCCAGCCTGGGGCGTGAACCCACAGGTTGGTTGCGTCATTCTCGATGCCAACGGCCAAATCATCGCGGAGGGTTGGCACCGCGGTGCCGGCACCGCACACGCCGAAGTCGATGCCCTGAGCAAACTAAGCCAAGTGCCAGCCGGTGCAACAGCTGTGGTAACCCTCGAGCCCTGCAACCACACCGGCCGCACCGGCCCTTGCGCGCAGGCTCTGATTGCCGCCGGCGTTAGCCGCGTGGTTTACGCAGTTGCCGACCCGGGCGCTGAGTCGAGCCAAGGCGCACAAACCCTGCGAGACGCCGGAGTTGAGGTGCTAGGCGGTGTGCTTGAGAGCGAAGCATCCGAGCAAAATCGAGTTTGGCTAACCGCAAACAGGCTTCAGCGACCATTCGTAACTCTAAAGTGGGCCAGCAGCATCGATGGCCGCGCGGCCGCAAACGACGGCACCAGCAAATGGATTAGCGGCCCAGAGTCACGAGCCGACAGCCACCAGCGCCGCAGCGAAGTTGACGCGATCCTGGTTGGCACCGGCACCATACTTGCCGACGATGCTGCGCTCACCGCCCGCAAGCCAGACGGCACGCTCTTCGAGCACCAGCCGCTGAGGGTGGTTATCGGCAACCGCGACCTGCCTGCCGACGCCAGAGTTTTTAACGATCAGGCCGAAACCATGCACCTTCGCACCCATTCGATACACGGCATCTTGGCAGCCCTTTGGGCCGAGGGCATCAAGCACGTGTGGGTTGAGGGTGGCCCAAGCGTGGCATCGCAGTTTGCCCGCCTTGGCCTGGTTGACGAATACATCATCTACCTAGCGCCGCTGCTCATCGGCGGCGAGCGCACCGCCATTCGCGATCTGGGCATCACATCGATGCCAGAGGCCAAGCGCCTCAAGTTTGTCGAGATGAAACAACTCGGCGAAGACATCTTTATTAGAGCAATCGAGGAGAGAGCCTAATGTTCACCGGAATCATTGAAGAACTCGGCCGCGTAACCGCGATCGAAACTCAGCCAGACGCCAAGCGCATCACATTTGAAGGGGCTTTAGTTACCTCGGATGTCTCGCGCGGCGACTCAATCGCAGTGTGCGGGGCCTGCCTAACCGCTGTAGAAATCGAGAATGGCAAGTTCACCGCCGACGTGATGAACGAAACACTTCGCCTCACCAACCTTGGCGACCTAGAAGTTGGCGACCCGGTGAACCTAGAACGTGCCATGAATGCCGCCACGCGATTCGGCGGGCACATGGTGCTCGGCCATGTGGATGGTGTTGGCACCGTGGTTAGCCGCGAACCAAGCGACAACTGGGAATGGGTGCGCGTGAGCATTGCCGAAGAACTAACCAAATACGTGGTGCTCAAAGGTTCGATCACCATCGACGGAATCTCACTCACCGTCAATGAAATCAACGGAAACGTGCTGGGGTTCAGCCTGATTCCCGAAACTCTACGCCTCACCACCCTAGGAACCAAACAACCGAATGACAGAGTCAACATCGAAGTTGACGTTATGGCCAAACACATCGAGCGTCTGCTCGAAGCGAGGAACAACTAATGGCACTTTCAACTATTGAACAGGCGTTAGACGCCCTGCGCGCCGGCAAGCCGATCTTGGTGGCCGACGACGAGAACCGCGAAAACGAGGGCGATGCCATCATCGCCGCGCAGTTTGCAACCGAAGAGTGGATGGCCTGGATTGTGCGCAACACCACCGGTTTTCTTTGTGTGCCGATGGAAGAGTCGCGTGCCAACGAGCTTGAGTTGCCGTTGATGACGGTGAACAACCAAGACCCGCACGCCACCAACTACACGGTGAGCGTCGACGCCTCTAACCGTTTCAGCACTGGCGTAAGCGCTGCCGACCGAGCCAACACCGCTCGCGTGCTCGCATCTGGCGAGGCCACCCCCGAGTCGCTGCTGCGCCCTGGCCACATGATTCCACTTCGTGCGCACCCGCACGGGCTTCACGGCCGTCGCGGTCACACCGAGGCAACCGTCGACCTTCTCAAGCTTGCCGGGCTCACCCCGGTTGGCGTGATTGGAGAGATGGTTTCGGCCGACGGCTCGATGATGCGTCTTCCAGAGCTCGTCGAGCTTGGCAAAACCGAAGATCTTCCAGTTATCACCGTTGAACAGGTAACCAACTACCTGGTTGAAAACGGCATTACCCACGAGAACAACCCGAACAACCGCATCCGTTTTGAAGCAGAAGCCAACGTGCCAACCAAGCACGGTGCGTTTCGTTTGCGCGGCTACTACGACATCAAAACCACCGCAGACCACGTTGCCATCATTTCGGGCAACCCAACCGGCGAAGACGTCTTGGTGCGCATGCACAGCGAGTGCATCACCGGTGAAGCCTTCGGTTCGCTCAAATGCGAGTGTGGCCCGCAGCTAGATTTTGCCTTGGATGCGATTGCCCAAGACCCTCGCGGAGGCGTTGTTGTGTATTTGCGTGGGCAGGAGGGTCGCGGAATCGGCCTACTCAACAAGCTCAAGGCCTATGCGCTGCAAGAGCAGGGGCTCGATACCGTTGAGGCAAACCTCGCCCTCGGCCTTCCTAGCGAGGCTCGAGAATACGGCGCAGCCGTTGCTATTTTGCGCGACCTCGGCGTTAAGTCGGTTCGCCTCATGACCAACAACCCAGCCAAGAGCGGGTTCCTAATCGATGCGGGCATCCCAGTGAACTCTTATGTGCCGGTGATCGTGGGTCAAGTCGAAGAGAACGCCGGTTACCTCGAAACCAAGCGTGAAAAGATGGGCCACCTCATTCCAGAAGGAGCAAAACAATAATGAGCGGTGCAGGAGCTCCTAACCTTTCAATCGATGCCAGCGGGCTAGCCGTTACGGTTATCGTCACTTCGTGGCACACCGAGATCACCGATGGCCTTCTCGCCGGAGCCGAACGCGCCTTGAAGGCCGCCGGCAACGATGTTTACTCGGTGGTTCGAGTGCCTGGTGCTTTCGAACTTCCACTTGCCGC
>CANFPR010000075.1 GCA_947448975.1 Micrococcales bacterium
AAGCTACTTCGCTTCATAAGGCAACTATTCTAACTTTGTGACTTCAATCGATTACGTACCTTTCTTTCTGAGCCTAATTCTCGACCTACTGTCGGTGGGCCTTCTTGCCTACGTCTTTTACTTTCGACGACACAAGAACCGCGACATGTTCGTTGCGATCTCGATCATCAACGTCACACTCTTTGCCCTCGCAGGTGCCCTAGCCTCGTTTACGCTTTCGCTCGGAGTTGGTTTTGCACTCTTCGCGGTTATCTCGATCATTCGACTTCGATCAGACGAAGCCGGCTGGGTTGAAATGGCTTATCTATTGGTGAGCCTCTCTGTTGGTTTGATTCTGGGTCTGCCCGGCTATTCGCTCTTCGAAAAGTGCATCTACGCAAGCATGCTGGTCTTGGCCATGTTCATCATCGACCACCCGACGCTTCTCATCAAACGTCGCGTGCGCAAGGTGAGCCTCACCATCGACGGCGTCAACCTCGACGAAGCCGCCCTCAAGGTGGCTGTCGAAGAGTTGGTTGGCCGCTCGGTAGACGAGGTAACCGTAAAGTCTGTTGCGCTAACCCCGCCGTCAACCAAGGTTGAAATTCGTTACACCGATAAGGCTCAAAAGTAGCCATGGGCAAGCCGAGCTACCGTTACGAGCAAACCCCGCACGCCGAGGCTCGCAAGTCGCAGCATCCCGCCGAGGTTAAAGCCGCCGCAAAGGTAAAGCTCAACGACGCTATTGGCCTCGGCATTACCAAGCGAGTTGGCACCATGTGGGCCGCCTACATCTTCTTTGCGCTCACTCTGATCAGCCTCCCCGCGGCGCTCAGTTCGGGCAACACCCTCATTATTGTGAGCTGGATTGCGCAAACATTTTTGCAGCTGGTGCTGCTGCCAATCATTATTGTTGGCCAAAACCTGCAGGCAAAAGAGTCTGAGAAGCGCGCCATTGCAACCTACGAAGACGCCGGTGCCATTCTCGATGAATCCCTCGAGATTCAGTCTCACCTCACCGACCAAGACCAGGCGCTTAGCCACCTGATTGATCGCATGGAGGCTCTCGAGAAGATCATCGCTAAGCAGGCCGACGCTAAACCGGCCGGTGCAAAATCGGTGTCGGCCAAAAAGCCTGCGAGCTTTAAGCCTGCGGCTAAGAAGCCTGCCAAGTAAAAATCTATGCGCCTCGTCATTGCTCGTTGCACGGTTGACTACGCCGGCCGTCTAACCGCACACCTGCCGATCGCCAATCGCCTACTCATGCTCAAGGGCGACGGCTCGGTGCTGGTGCATAGCGACACCGGCTCATACAAACCACTCAACTGGATGAACCCACCGTGCACCGTCTCGGTGCACGAGCCCGACGAAGAGCAGGCCGCAGCCGGAGTGGTTGAAGTGTGGCGAGTTTCGCAGGCTAAGACCGCCGACATCCTGTTTATTTCTATTCACGAAGTGATCAGCGAGATCGAGCACCACCTGGGCGAAGAGCCTGGGCTGCAAAAAGACGGTGTAGAGGCGCACCTGCAAGAGTTACTCGCCGAGCAGCTACAGGTTTTCGAAGAGGGGGCAACCCTCATTCGCCGCGAGTATTTCACCGCGATTGGCCCGGTCGACATTCTTTGCAAGGATGCCTCTGGCCAAACCGTCGCCATCGAAATCAAGCGCCGCGGCGAAATCGACGGCGTCGAGCAACTCACCCGCTACCTCGATCTACTAAATCGCGACCCGCACCTAGCCCCCGTGCGCGGAGTCTTTGCTGCGCAAGAGATCAAACCTCAGGCGCGCACCTTGGCCGAAGACCGTGGCATCGAATGTCTCGTTCTCGACTACGACCACCTGCGCGGTCTCGAAACTCATCACCGCCTCTTCTAGGTCGCTGAGCAGCTAGCGGTTTCGGCTGTGAACACTGCTGCCGCTGCTGCAACCCAAAGGCCCATGCCCCAGTCATCCCAGTGTTTTGTTTACCTTGCAAAATGTTCGTAAACAGTAGGCGACAAAAAGGTTACATCTGGGAAACTTGAAACATGAGCACACCAACTAAGCCAGCCGCCGCAAAGGCCGCTGCAAAACCTGCCGTAAAGGCAACTGCCCCTAAGGCTGCTGCAAAGCCAGCCGTAAAGCGCGCACCAGCAAAGCCAGCAGCTAAGCCTGCCGCCAAGCCGGCTGCGAAGGTAGCCACCAAGGTTGCTGCAAAGCCAGCAGTTAAGGCTGCACCGGCCAAGCCTGCAACCAAGGTTGCCGTCAAGGTCACGGCCGCAAAGCCAGTGATCACCACCGACAAGAGCTACAAGATTCTTACCGGCCCAGACGACCCGAACTTCTGCCAGAAGGTACGTGACCACCTAGACGCCGGTTACGAGCTTTACGGTTCGCCAACCATGACCACCAAGGGTTCGCAGGTTTACCTGGGCCAGGCAGTCATTTTCAAGAAGGCAATCAAGGCCAAGAAGAAGGGCAAGAAGTAGTCTCAACTACTCTGCTTCGCACTTCGCAAGCGATTTGCAAGAATCCCACCCCCTATCGGGTGGGATTCTTTTTTGCCTGTGGAAAAACTTATTTAGAAGTTATCCACAGATTTATTTTTGGGTCACACAAATCTTTTCAAGCACGGCATTATTTCTACTACCAACGACTTGCTCGAGACTTTCGGGTGAGTTTTGAAAGTAGGAAAGGTCTATAAAGAAAGGTGGGCGGTGCTGTGAACGCAGATGCTCTCGTAATAGCAGTAATCAGAATCAACTCGACTTCAACCAACATTCAGGGTGAAGGCGGCCAGACCGAAGCTTCGGCTTTGCAGCTGGTTGGGGCCAAGTCTCGCTTGGCTCACGCAATCGACAACGCTCGGGCGCACTCGGAGGCAGATGTCGTAGTTGTGCTCAGCGACAGCCAAGAGGTGCTTGCCGAAGCAAGTGCCAACCTGGCAGTCAACCGCTTCGTCGAAAGCTCCGTAAGCAACGACGACGCAATCGCTGAGCTGGCCGACTCCGACGAAACCTTCATTGACGAAGATCAAGAAGTCGAGTTTGTATGGTTTGAGCTCGATTAACTTCGAAGCTCATGGTTCGGTTCATCCCCAAGAAAAGCCGAACCGGGGTTGTCGCTAGTTGTGTTGTCTGCTCGCAAAATACGAGCCCACAGCCACTAGTGGCAACCCCACAGCCATGCCCACGGTAAAAGGCTCGCTGCCAAAGGCAACGCCGATCAAAATGGCAACAGCGGTGTTTGCGTAGGTAATCAGTGTGCTGCGGCTGTAGCTCACCTCGCGAATGAGTGCGAAGAACAGCACGAACGCCAGAGCCGAACAAACCGCACCAAGAATCGCTAGCGAAACCCACGACTCAACTGTCGGCATCGTTACTCCAGGGGCAAGCGGGTTGAGTGCGGCCGGCACCGCATAAACCAGAGCCGAGAAAGCCATTGAGAGCGACAAGATTCCAACCATCTCAACATTCGGGGCCGTCTTAGAAGCAATCGCGGGGGCAACTGCATAACCCAGTGCAGCCAAAATCATGGCGCCAACCCAAACCACTTCGAGGTTCTGGGTGAGGGCATCGATGCCCACCAGCAGAATGATGCCGGCAAAGCCAAACACCAGACCCATCACATTCTTTGGGTGAGCCGCGGTCTTATCGCCCAGGTAGAAGTAGCCGATGGCCATTGCAAAGAATGGAACGGTTGCCACCAAGAGACCGGCGAGGCCAGAGTTGATGTGCCCGTTTTCTGAAGAGTTGATCAACCACCAGGGGCCAATCATTTCGAAGGTTGCGAAAGCTAAAACGGTCTTCCACTTCTTGAGTGCCGGCAGAAACGCCTTGCGTCTGAGAGCAATCGGCACCAACACCAGTGCGCCAATCGCGGTGCGCACAAAAATGATCGTTGGAACACTGAAATCTTGAACGGCAATCTTGATGAAAAAGTAGGGGATACCCCACACAATTCCGCAGGCCAAAAATAGTAGGAAACCTTTACGCGACATGAGAGTTAGCCTAACCCGAGGGCTCAACGAACTTGCCGAGCCGAGGTTGTTAGGCTGAAACCAAACGAGGAGGATGACATGCGCGAAATTTGGCGCGGATTCGCAAGCGATAACTACGCGGGTGTGCATCCCGAAATTCTCGAAGCCATAGTGGCGGTCAACGAAGGCCACGAAATTGCCTACGGCGACGACCCAATAACCGCTCGCCTGGGCGAACTGTTCAAGCGTGAATTCGGTGAGCACGCACAGGTCTTTCCGGTGTTCAATGGCACCGGCGCCAACGTGGTTGCCCTTCAGGCTTGCCTCGAACGTTGGGAAGCGGTTATCTGCGCCGAGTCGGCTCACATTCACGCCGACGAGGGCGGTGCACCCGAAAAGATGGGCGGCATCAAACTCTGGACCATTCCAACCGCCGACGGCAAACTAACGCCAGAACTCGTTGCCACCGTCATGCACGACATTGGCTTTGTGCACCGCGCACAGCCGGGTGCCATCTCGATCACCAACACCACCGAGATGGGTACCGTTTACGCCGCCGCCGAAATCAAAGCGCTCGCCGACTACGCCCATTCCAACAACCTGCTGTTGCACCTCGATGGCGCACGACTTTCCAACGCGGCAGCCGCCCTCGGCATGACTTTTAGGCAGTTCACCACCGACGTCGGCGTCGACATCGTCTCGTTTGGCGGCACCAAGATCGGCGCGCTCGCCGCCGAGGCCGTGCTCGTTCTAAACCCTGCGCTCACCGAAGCGATTCCTTACCTTCGCAAGACATCGATGCAACTTTCATCGAAGATGCGCTTTGTAAGCGCGCAGTTGATCGCGCTAATCGGCGGCGATCTCTGGAAGCGCAATGGCGAACACGCCAATGGCATGGCGAAGCGACTCGAAGCCGGGTTGCTGGCACTGGGTGTGCACATTCCAAACCCAACGCAGGCAAACGCGGTTTTCCCCATTTTCACCAACGAACAGACTGCCCAGCTGCAACAGGTATCGCGCTTTTATGTGTGGAACCACGCAACCGGCCAGGTGCGCTTGATGTGCTCTTGGGACACCACCGAAGCCGACGTCGATAACTTCTTGTCAGCGGCTTCGAAAATTTTGTCGGCGTAAACTGGAATAAAAGTAAAGAGCCACTTGATAGAAGTGGTTAGTACGTTCAACGGCTTCACGCCAAAACCCGAAGGTTCAAATGCAAAAGACCGCCATCACCCGCGCCGCAATCGCCCCCGTTCTAGCCGA
>CANFPR010000076.1 GCA_947448975.1 Micrococcales bacterium
AGATGACCGAATGAAAGCCTCGACCTGCACACCCATTCCGCGCAGCGACTCCTTGTCGCGTTCGAACATCTTGTCGAGTGCATCCTTGGATTTACCCGATTCATTTGACATTCGGTAGCCGCGAAGCGAGCGGAACAGTTCTTCTTTGGTGAAACCCTGCTTGCTGCTGAGCAGCGTCAAAGTAAGGCTGAGTAGGCGCTCCGACTTATCGTCGGCTTCGAGTCTAAAACCTTCGTCGCTCTCTTCGAAGTACGCCCCCATAAAGTTCGCCTTACTTGCCCTGGATGCCCAGGATGTCGATGACGAAGACGAGAGTCGAGTTAGCTGGGATGGTGCCCTGAGCTGTCGAGCCGTATCCAAGTGAAGGCGGGATAACCGCAACGATTTGCGAACCCACCTTTTGGCCAACCAACGCCTCGACGAAGCCGGTGATCAGTGAACCCTTGGCAATCGTGAAGTTGGCCGGGGTGCCCTTATCCCAAGATGAATCGAACTTCGAGCCGTCGGCCCAGGTGTAACCCGCGTAGTGCAAGACCACCTTGTCGCCATCGGCGATGGTCTGGCCTGCGCCCTGAATCAAAACTTCGGTTGCGGTTGCTTCTTGGCCATCTTTCGATGCCTTAGGGAATGGCGCTTCGGTAGGGATCGTTACGCCAGGTACGCCGTTAACCGCGCGAATGATGGTTGGAAAACCTGATTGTGCGGCCTGTTCGTTGCCTACTGCGTAAGGAAGATAAACCTTGCGAACTTCCATGATGAATAGAACGTCATCGTTCTTACCGATCTTCAGCTGGTCGATTCCTTGGTTCTTGTGAATCACCGATGCCGGAAACAGAATGGCGACGCGGCTGCCTTCTCGAACGCCGCCGAGTGCCTCACAGAAGCCTGGCTCCTGCTTTGGGGTTAGAACCTGCAGTGATGAACCACTGCCGTCGAATGATGAAGGCTGGAAGATTTCGCCGGTAGCGGCGTTTACGCCCAAGTACTCAAGATCAACGGTTTGGTTGCCAGTGATCTTTGGGCCGGTACCCTCCTTGATGATTGCGGTCTCGACGCTCTTGCTGCTCAGTGGGGTTGCGAAGTCAACCGATGCGCCCTTAGAAGATTCCTTGACTGTCACAGAGTCGACAGCGCGATCGCTGGCAGCAGTGGTTGCGGTTCCGCATTCGGCCTTGAGGCTGCTGTACATTGCCTCTTCGCTGTTGATTGAAGAGCATGCGCTCAGTGAGAAGACCAGTGCAACGGAGGCCGAGAGGGCTAGGAATTTACGCAAGAGATATCCTTCGATTTTTATTTAAGTTTAGTTGCCCGTTAGTCGGCATCGGGTTGATTGCGCTGAGCGCTTGCCTCGGCCGAGTTCACGGCGTTTCTCAGGTTTTTTCTGAGCTTCTTCTCCCCCACCTTTTTTGCATTTAGGTGGTCTGGGTTCCAAACCGAGATGTCTTCGTCAGCAAAATCTGTTTTAGAGGGGCGCGACTTAAACTCGGGCAGAATCGTTCCGTCGGCTAGCTTTCTGGCCGTGATCAGAAAGCCGGTGTGGCCGATCATTCGGTGTTCCGGTCTTACCGCTAATCCCTGCAGGTGCCATGGGCGAACCATAGATTCCCACGCGGATGGCTCGGCGAATCGCTTGCTTTCGCGCAGAGCTTCGGCAAGGCGAGAGAGCTGCGTAACAGTGGCCACGTAGCCGATAAAGATGCCACCAGAAATCAAGGCATCGGCCGCTGATTCGATGCACTCCCATGGCGCGAGCATGTCTAACACCACGCGGTCTGCGCTACCTGCCTTGACCTTGTTTGGTAGCTCAACCTGTAGGTCGCCAAGGTGAACGTTCCAGTTCTTCGGCTTGTGTCCGAGCTCGGTGGCGACATTGGCTTGCGCGATTTCGGCAAACTCGGCTCGACGCTCAAAAGAGTCGAGGTGTCCGGTAGTGCCCACTGCACGAAGCAGGTACATGCTCAACGCACCGCTACCGACGCCTGCCTCCACAACTCGAGCACCCGGAAAGATGTCGCCTTCGACAATGATCTGAGCAGCATCCTTGGGGTAAATAATGGCTGCACCGCGAGGCATCGAAAGCACGAAATCGGTGAGCAACGGGCGCATGGCGAGGTACTCAACGTCGTACTGGTTGCGCACGATGCTGCCTTCGGGCTGGCCGATAATCGCGTCGTGCTTGAGGTCGCCGCGGTGAGTGCCGAAGGCCGCGCCAGCGGTGAGTGTAATCGTGTTAATGCGCCCCTTTGGCCCGGTGAGCTGCACCTTGTCGCCTTCGCGAAATGGGCCACGTTTGAGATTCTCGGTCATTTGTTCCTAAACAGTTGCTTGAGGTCTTTGACGCCCACGCCTTCGAGGGTTGGCCACAGTACTCGGCCTTCGATCTGAGGAATGATCATCATGTTTGGTATGCCAACGGCCTTTGTGCCGGCAGCCTCGGCCGACAGCAGGCCGGTAATCGAATCTTCGAAGGCTACGCAATCGGATGCCGCAACACCCAACAATTCGGCTGCCTTTAGGTACGGCTCGGGGTGCGGCTTGCCGTGTCGAACATCGTCGCCGGCGACCACGACATCGAATGCTTTGAATTCGATGGCTTCAACCACCTGAAGCGCAGTGCGCCGCATTGACATGGTTACGAGTGCGGTCTTTACGCCTCGACGCTTCAAATCGCGAAGAAGGTGTTTTGCGCCCGGCCGCCAAGGAATCTCGCGCTTCAGATGTTCATTCACCGCGGAAGTTAGGTGGTCGATGATTTGTTGCGGTTCGAGGTCTGAACCGATGCGCTCCTTGATGATTCTGGAGCTGTCGTAGAGGCTCATGCCGATTAGTGAATCGCCGTCGTCTTGAGTCCAGGCTGCGCCATGCTTTTCGGCGAGTTCACGTTCAGATTTAATCCAGTACGGTTCGGAGTCGATTAGCGTGCCGTCTAGGTCGAACAGCACGGCTGCGGGGATGGATTTGCCGAACCACATAGTTGTCGAGTCTAGCCTTGCCCGCGAACCCTTAGAGTTTTAGGGACGGTTAATCTCAGGGACAGCACGTGACTTTAAATCATTTATTCAGTGGCCGAACACTCATCGTAGGGTTCGACGGCTGGAGCGATTCTGCCGATGCAGCAAGCGGCGCTGTGCGCTACCTAACGCTGCAATCGAAGTCGGAAATGATCGAGCAACTCGATTCTGAGGAGTATTACGACTACATCTTCACTCGACCTCAGGTGAGCCTCGACGAAGAAGGGCAACGGCAAATCGCGTGGCCAACCGCCGAGCTCTACGCCCCATCGGTTGATGAAGGGTCTGCGGAGTTTTCTAAGCTCTTTTTCTTGCTCGGTTCGGAGCCGAGCCGACGCTGGAAAGCTTTTGTTGCCGAGCTGATGGAGATCATCGTCGACCAAGAGATTCAGTCAGTGATTTTCCTAGGATCGATTCCTGCCGACACCCCGCACACTCGACCAGTGCCGGTTAGCGCGCACAGCCAAAACCAAATGGTCCGCGAGCAGACCGGCGCTGAAAAGAGCAACTATCAAGGGCCGGTGGGTGTTCAGTCGGTTCTTTCGATGGAGCTCGAGGCATCTGGCATTCCAACGCTTGCGCTCTGGGCTTCGGTGCCTCACTACGTGCAAAATGGCCCTTCGCCTAAGGCAATGCTGGCGCTGGTCAGTGAACTTGAAAAGTATTTGGGTGTGCAGTTTGACCACAAGGATCTAGCAACCGAGGCTTTTGCCTGGGAACGCAGCATCGATGAACTTGCCGAAAATGACGAAGACATGGCCGGATACATCGAACAGCTCGAGCAAACTCGCGACACTACCGACTCCGAGGCAGCCAGCGGCGATTCGCTCGCCATGGAATTTGAGAAGTTTCTAGCCAGCCAAAACGAAAAAACCGAGGGTGAAGCCGAAGATTCGGCATCAGACGAAAAGTCAGGCGACCAGTAGTCCCGAGCCCAGGCCGATGAGCACCAAGATTCCTACTGCTACTCTCCAAACCACAAACGGTAGGTAAGAGCCGCGAACCAGGTACTTCAGCAGAAAGCCAATCACCAGGTATCCGGTGATGAACGAAACCAGCGTGGCGATTGCAGTAGCAAATAGCGAATCGGCGTTTAGGTCAGAGAAGCTCTTGGCAAACTCGTAGAGCCCGCTCGCCAGCACCGCAGGGATGGCCAGCAAGAACGAGAATCGGGCAGCGGCCTCGCGCGTGTATCCCAGAAACAACCCAACCGAAATGGTGCCACCCGAGCGCGAGACACCGGGGATAACGGCCAGCGCCTGCCCGAGCCCAAACAGTACACCGTGCTTCATCGTGATTTGCTCGAGGGGTTTGGTGCGCTTACCGATTCGGTCGGCTAGGGCCAAAAGCAAGCCGAAGCCGATGAGCGTGAAAGCAATGACGTACAGGTTACGAAGGTCTTGCTCGATGAAATCTTTGAAAACCAATCCGACGATGACCACCGGAAGGCTTCCGATGATGACCAGCCAGCCCATTTTTGCATCTGGTGAAGCCGCTGCGGTTTTAGAGGTCACTCCCCTAACCCAGGCCGAGGCGATGCGAACGATGTCTTTGAAGAAGTAGAGAACTACGGCAGCTTCAGTGCCCAGTTGGATGGTGGCGATGAAGGCGGTTAGCTCGGGCCGGGTGAGGCTGTGATCGAGAACCAGAAGTTGTTCGGCGATCTGCACGTGCGCGCTAGATGAGATTGGTAGAAACTCGGTTAACCCCTGAACCAGCCCAAGGATGATGGCCGCGAAAACGTTCAAGATTAGGGCCTATTCGCTGTCGTCGGCTTCTTCGAATGGCAACCATTCGCCGAAAGCCGATTCGAGTGCCTCTTCGTAATCGAGAAAGGCGTTCTGCAGCACGGAGTAGGCATTCTGAACCGCTGGATCGTCATCGGAGCGTCTCATGGTGACTGCCTCGTGGTGTCTTTCGAGGGCAGCGATGAACTGTTGAAGTGCGAGCCTAGGTTCGGTAGCCATAGCCCTAACCTACCTCCGACAGCCCTTTTAGGTAAGCAGGTTGGGTCGAATCG
>CANFPR010000077.1 GCA_947448975.1 Micrococcales bacterium
CAGTGGGTAGGCAAGATCGCCGAGCAAACGGCCAACTCCAATCGCGTTGTAGCGGCCCTCGGGGGAGTGCAATCGGCTTTGGTTCTGGTTGATGACATTGCGCAAGCCAGAGTGTTTGCCGATTTCTACGCCACCGAACACCTTGAAATACACACCGTAAACGCGCGTGAAGATGCCGCAGCCATCTCAAATGCCGGCGCGATATTTTTGGGTTCAAACTCTCCGGTAAGCCTCGGCGACTACATCGCCGGATCAAATCACGTGCTTCCAACCGGGCAACAAGCCAAATTTGGCGCTGGTTTAGGCGTTCACACCTTCTTGAGAGCCCAGCAAATCATCGATTACGACAGGGATGCCCTGGCTCAAGTGGCCGAATTGGCACAGGTTTTTGCTAACTCCGAGGGTTTGCCCGCGCACGGTGAGGCCATTTCGGCCCGATTCAGCTAAATCTTTGCCGAGTTGTAATCATTTTCTTTAGTGAATTAGCCGCCAAAATGGCTCAAATTTCGCCTGTTTCCGCATAAAACCTAGCGACACGCCGTAACTCAAATCAATTTGATTTAGGCCCACCCACACCACAAGATATAGTGACCGAGAAGCGAAAAGTGTCCACATATTGTGCTTACCTGTGGAATTCTGTGGATAACTTTCGCTAACTATCAATGAGGAGGCTGATCAAGGATGCACTGTCCATTCTGTCGTCACGCCGATTCACGAGTCATTGACTCGAGAACCTCAGAAGATGGCGTTTCGATTCGCCGCAGACGAGAGTGCCCTGAGTGCCTAAAGCGCTTCAGCACAACCGAAACCGCAAGCCTCACGGTAGTGAAGCGAAGCGGGGTAATCGAGCCATTTAGCCGACACAAAATCGTGAATGGTGTTCGTAAGGCCTGTCAGGGTCGCCCGGTCGGGGAATCCGACTTGGCTCTGCTCGCTCAAACGGTTGAAGAAACCGTGCGAACCACCGGATCGTCACAGATTGAGGCAAACGAGATTGGCCTAGCCATTCTTCAGCCGCTACGAAAACTAGACGAAGTTGCCTTTATGCGCTTCGCGAGTGTCTACCAGGGTTGGGAGACTCTCGACGACTTCGAAGCAGCAATCAATGTTTTGCGTTCAACTCGAGATGCCACAAGCGAGCTCGATCTGAACGAATCAGAAAAAGAGAGACTTTCTCAGCGTTGAGCTGAGTAGGCGTGAAACCGAAATAGAAAGGCAATAGAGTGACCGACACATCGGCATTTACCGGCAACACCGCCGGAACCGGCGCTGGCATCACCATCGACCGCATCTACACCACCGAAGGTGTACACCCATACGACCAGGTCAACTGGGAGTACCGCGACGTGGTGCAGACCAACTGGAAAAACGGCGAAGTTATCTTCGAGCAGCGTGGCGTAGAGTTTCCAGACTTCTGGAGCATCAACGCCTCGACCATCGTCACCACGAAGTACTTCCGCGGTGCCCTCGGAACCTCAGAGCGTGAGTTCAGCCTCCGCCAGCTGATCGACCGGGTTGCCCTCACCTACACCCAGGCCGGCCGCGACCACGGCTACTTCGCCAGCGAACAAGACGCCACCGTATTCGAGCACGAGCTCACCTACATGCTCTTGAACCAGATCTTTGCGTTCAACTCGCCGGTATGGTTCAACGTTGGAACCAAGAGCCCACAGCAGGTTTCGGCCTGTTTCATCCTGTCTGTTGACGACTCGATGGACTCGATTCTCAACTGGTACCGCGAAGAAGGACTCATCTTCAAGGGCGGTTCGGGTGCAGGTCTAAACCTTTCTCGCATTCGCTCGTCAAAAGAACTGCTCAAGAACAGCGGTGGCTCGGCTTCGGGTCCTGTTTCGTTCATGCGCGGTGCAGACGCTTCGGCAGGAACCATCAAGTCTGGTGGCGCTACTCGCCGCGCAGCAAAGATGGTTGTGCTCGACGTTGACCACCCAGACATCGAAGAGTTCATCGAGACCAAGGCAAGCGAAGAGAAGAAGATCCGCGTTCTTCGCGACGCAGGCTTCGACATGGAGCTCGGTGGCAAAGACATCAACTCCGTGCAGTACCAGAACGCCAACAACTCGGTTCGCGTGAACGCAGAGTTCATGACCGCGGTCGAAAACGGCGGCAAGTTCGGTCTTCGTGCCCGCACCACCGGTGAGGTCATCGAAGAAGTTGACGCTCGCGAACTTTTCGACAAGATCGCAATGGCAGCTTGGGAATGCGCCGACCCAGGCATTCAGTACGACGACATCATCAACGACTGGCACACTTCGCCAGAGTCTGGTCGCATCACCGGTTCGAACCCATGTTCCGAGTACATGCACCTAGACAACTCGTCGTGTAACCTCGCCTCGCTAAACCTTCTGAAGTTCCTCAACCCAGACGGTTCTTTCGACAGCGACAAGTTCGTCAAGACATCCGAGTTGATCATCACCGCGATGGACATCTCGATCTCGTTTGCCGACTTCCCAACCCCAGCCATCGGTGAGACCACCCGTAACTTCCGCCAGCTCGGCATTGGTTACGCAAACCTAGGTGCTCTTCTAATGGCTATCGGTGTGCCTTACGACAGCAAGGAAGGCTTCGCTCTAGCAGCGGCCATCACCTCGCTGATGTCGGCAGCAACCTACCGTCGCTCGGCAGAACTTGCCGGTGTCGTTGGCACCTACGCTGGTTACCCAAAGAACAAGGCCGGACACGACCGCGTTATGGGCAAGCACGAGGCTGCAAACTCTGTTCTTACCCCGGTAATGGACATCGATGCAGGCGTTCACGCCGCCGCCACCGAACAGTGGGCATTGAACACCGCTATCGGTGCGCAGAACGGCTGGAGAAACTCGCAGATTTCGCTGCTAGCCCCAACCGGAACCATCGGCTTCATGATGGACTGTGACACCACTGGTATCGAGCCTGACTTCTCGCTTGTGAAGTACAAGAAGCTCTCAACCGGTGGCTCGATGCAGATCGTGAACCAGACCATTCCGTTCGCACTGCACCGACTCGGTTACTCGCAGGAGACCATCGAGGCCATCGTTGACCACATCAGCCAGCACGGCCACGTGGTAGACGCTCCAGGCCTAAAGACCGAGCACTACGCAATCTTCGACACCGCCGTTGGTATTCGTGCCATCGAGCCGATGGGTCACGTTCGCATGATGGCTGCTGTACAGCCGTTCTTGTCGGGCGCTATCTCGAAGACCGTGAACATGCCGGAGACCGCAACCAAGGAAGAGATCGCAGACGTCTACTTCCAGGGTTGGAAGATGGGCCTCAAGGCACTCGCTATCTACCGCGACAACTGCAAGGTTGGCCAGCCACTTAGCGATGCAAAGGCAAAGACCGAAGAGAAGGCCGCTCCGGCCGCTGCAGTAATCAGCGACCTAGCTCACCCTGTGCGCAAGCGTCTTCCAAAGTCTCGTCCGTCGTCGACCACTTCGTTCACCGTTGGTGGAGCAGAGGGTTACATGACTGCCTCGTCTTACCCAGACGGCGGCCTCGGCGAGGTATTCCTAAAGCTCGGTAAGCAGGGTTCGACCCTCGCCGGTGTAATGGATGCCTTCTCGATCTCGGTATCAATCGGCCTACAGTACGGTGTTCCGCTGGAGACCTTCGTAAAGAAGTTCACCAACGTCAACTTCGAACCAGCCGGTCTAACCGACGATGCAGACATCCGTATGGCGAAGTCGCTAATGGACTACATCTTCCGTCGTCTTGCACTCGACTACCTGCCTTACGAAACCCGCACCGCGCTCGGCATCAACAGCGCCAGCGAGCGTTCGGCAGCGCTAGACGCAGCCGGTGGTTACCCACCTGTTGTTGAAGCAATCGCTCCAGCGGTTGTTGCAGCGGTAGAAGAGGTAGAGGCAATCGTTGAGGTTTCGGCTCAGACGATCACCATCGAAGAGAAGCCGGCACCAGCTCGCGAGGTTCACTCCTCTGCCGAACTGTTTGACCTGCTGCAGGGCAAAGAATCCGATGCCCCGCTCTGCTTCAACTGTGGAATCAAGATGCGACCATCTGGTTCGTGCCACGTCTGCGAAGGCTGTGGATCAACCAGCGGTTGCAGCTAAACCTGCAAATCACGCGAAGGGGTCGACTTTTGTCGGCCCCTTTTCGCATGAGGAAGGTAACCTAGGGGAGTGCTCTACAACTTCATTTTCAAAGTCTTCTTTGCCAAACTCGACCCCGAATTTGCTCACCACCTGGTGGCCACGGGGATGCGCGTCGCTGCGGCTCTGCGACTGACTCGAGTTGGCGCGCTGAAGCCTTCGAGCACTAAATCGGTGCAGGCCATGGGGCTTACCTTTCGCGGAGCCTTCGGTGTGGCTGCCGGATTCGACAAGCACGCAATTCTGGTTCGAGCCCTGGGCGATCTGGGTTTCTCACACGTTGAGATCGGTACGGTCACCGCCAAACCGCAGCCAGGAAACCCAAAACCACGACTGTTTCGTCTGGTCGCCGATCGCGCGCTAATCAACCGCATGGGCTTTAACAATGAAGGCGCCGATGCGATTGCCGTGCGGCTAGAACGCTTGCGCCAAAAGTACGGTGCCAAACTGCCGGTTATCGGTGTCAACATCGGCAAGAGCAAGGTAACCGAAGTCGAAAATGCCGTCGAAGACTATCGATACAGTGCCAAGAAGCTTGCTAAGTTCGCCGATTACCTGGCCGTAAACGTTTCTTCGCCAAACACCCCAGGCCTACGTTCCCTTCAAGATGTCGACGCTCTGAGACCCATTCTGGTTGCTGTGATCGAAGAGTCACAGGGCAAGCCGGTGCTGGTAAAAATAGCGCCAGACCTGGCCGACGAAGACATTTTGGCCGTGGCTGCGCTCTCAAACGAGCTTCAGCTGGCAGGCGTTATTGCCACCAACACCACAATCGCGAGAACGGGTCTTAGGGCGACTGAGCCAGAGGTAGTTGCAATTGGTGCCGGCGGGCTCTCTGGTGCCCCGCTGAAGGCTCGTTCGATCGAGGTTTTGAAACTACTCAAGGCAAACCTCGCCGACG
>CANFPR010000078.1 GCA_947448975.1 Micrococcales bacterium
GGTGAGCAACTCAGAAAGCTTGAGCTGGCCAGCCCGCTTCACTTCGTGATGATCACCTGCCAAGACGGCCTAAAAACTCCCGCCGTCTACGGCGAGCTCGATCGGCAGCGCGCACAACAGGGTCAAGACCCGAGGGCAGTCGCTGTTCCGGTTGAGCCTAAGCAACTTATCGACGCACTGGCCGCGGGCGATTTCGAGTCAATTGCGAGGCTCATTCACAACGATCTTGAGCCGGCAGCCATTGCTCTGATGCCCGAGCTTGAATTCACGATTGCGGCTGCCGAGCGGTTTGGTGCTGCACGTGCGTTCGTCTCTGGTTCGGGCCCAACGGTGGCCGCTCTGGCACCAACGGCTGAAGCCGCCAAAGAGCTTGCTACGAAACTTACCGAAGCCAACTTCAGTGTCGTCGCCTGCTCGAGCACCGACAGCGGTGCCGAATTGTTGAAGGGCTAACGCGTGGCGCATTTACTCGGAGCCGAGAACATCCATCTGGCGTTTCCGACCAAAGAGGTTTTCGACAACATCACCATGGGCATCAACGATGGCGATCGAATCGGCGTGGTTGGTAGAAACGGCGATGGAAAGTCGACGCTTTTGAAGGTGCTGGCCAAGCGCATCGATCCCGATGAGGGTCGGGTTACCTACCGCGGCAGCCTTCGAGTTGGACTACTCGATCAGGGGGATGTTCTCGACGGAGAGCTCAGCGTTGGCGAGGCTGTGGTTGGTGAGATGCCTGAACACCAGTGGGCTTCGAACCCCAAGGTGCGCGATGTTATTGGTGGACTACTAAACGACCTCGACTGGAACCAGAAGGTCTCAGAGCTCAGCGGTGGCCAACGCCGCAGAGTTGCCCTTGCTGCGCTGTTGGTTCAAGACCTCGACATTGTCATGCTCGACGAACCAACCAACCACCTCGATGTCGAAGGCGTTGCCTGGCTGGCAAAGCACCTAAACGAGCGTTGGCCAAAAAATACCGGCGGACTGGTAGTTGTGACACACGACCGTTGGTTTCTAGACGCAGTTTGCAACTTCACCTGGGAGGTCTACGGCGGCAGGATCGAACCTTTCGAAGGTGGTTACGCGGCCTACATTTTGCAGCGAGCCGAACGCGATCGCAGTGCCGCAGCATCTGAGTCTCGCCGCCAGAATGTGCTTCGCAAAGAGCTAGCTTGGCTTCGACGCGGAGCGCCGGCACGAACATCCAAGCCAAAATTTCGCATGGATGCCGCTAGCGAGCTGATTGCTAACGAGCCCGAGCCGCGCGACCGGGTTGAGCTCTCAAAACTTGCCACCGCAAGACTTGGCAAAGACGTGATCGACGTCGAAGCCATCGACTACTCGATTGAGGGCCGCAAGATTCTCACCGACGTCACCTGGCGGCTTGGTCCGGGTGATCGCGTGGGGCTGGTTGGTGTAAACGGTGCGGGTAAAACAACTCTGCTCAAGCTCATCGACGGGCAGCTAAACCCAACGGCTGGGCGCATTAAGCGCGGTAAAACCGTGAAGATTGCCATTTTGAGCCAAGACGTGCGTGAACTCGATGAGTTTCACGGTGAGCGCATCTTTCAGCTGATTGCTCGCGAACGCTCGACCTTCAACGTAAATAAGAAGGAAGTTAGCGTTACCCAATTGGTTGAGCAACTGGGTTTCAGCCAAGCACAGCTTCAAACTCCCATCGAAGACCTATCGGGTGGGCAGCGTCGCCGGTTGCAGTTCTTGCGCCTGCTATTTGGCGAACCGAACCTTCTGATTCTCGATGAACCAACCAACGACCTCGACACCGACATTCTGGCCGCCATGGAAGATCTGCTCGATGGCTGGCCGGGCACGCTAATCGTGGTGAGCCACGACCGCTACCTTCTCGAGCGAGTTACCGACAACCAATACGCGCTGATGGGCGACGGAAAGTTGCGTCACCTCACCGGGGGAGTCGACCAGTACCTTTCGCTGCGTGCGGCTAGCTTGAGCGCGTCTTCGAACAATCACCCAACCAGCTCCACCTCAAACGAGACGCAGTCTTCAACGGCCGGAGTTGGCACTCCAGCCAAGCCCGCACTCGGCGGCGCTCAACTTCGTGATGCGCAAAAGAATCTGGCCAGAATCGAGCGAGCTCTCGAAAAAACCTCGCAAGAAGAAAGCGTTCTGCACCAAGAAATGGCTATTCACGACCAGAACGACTATGCCGGTTTGGCAGCGTTGGTTGAACGCCAGAGCAAGTTGAACGAAAAACGCGAAAACCTCGAGCTCGAGTGGCTAGAAACTTCGGAGTTACTCGCCTAAATCTGGCAGACTATAGGGGTCGCAAGTGTCAAAGCCTGCGACGTTGGCCCATGGTGTAATGGCAGCACCACGCCCTTTGGAGGCGTTTGTCTAGGTTCGAGTCCTGGTGGGCCAGCAAGCGATGAGCGATTGGAGTGCTATGTCTGAGCAGCACCTTGGGGTTATTGTTCTTGCCGCGGGTGAAGGCACTCGCATGAAATCATCCAAGCCAAAGGTTATGCACGAGTTGGCTGGCATGCCGCTTCTCGGCCACGCTCTTTCAACCGCACATTCGCTCGGTGCAGCGCACGTCGTTGCGGTAGTTCGCCACCAGCGCGACCTAATCGCTTCATACATTCAAGATTTCTACCCAACCTCGGTGATCGCCGACCAAGACGAGATTCCGGGCACCGGCCGCGCTGTTGAGTGTGCTTTGGCTGCGTTTCCGGCCGACTTCGAAGGTGCCGTAGTGGTTACCAGCGGCGACGTTCCGCTGCTTGAGGTTGCCACCATCGAAGCGCTGCTCGAAGCTCACCTAGACGGCGGTTTCGCGGCATCGGTGCTATCTACCTTTACCGAAGATCCAACCGGTTACGGGCGCATCGTTCGCGACGAAACCGGCGCTTTTGCCCGCATCGTCGAGCACAAGGATGCCAGCGAGGCCGAGCTCGAGATCGATGAAGTCAACGCCGGTGTTTACGTTTTTGATTCGGCTTTGCTCAGAAGCGCACTTTCGAAGCTAAATCAGGCCAACGCGCAAGGCGAGAAGTACCTAACCGACGTGGTGACCATCGCTTTGGCTCAGGGACTAACAGTTCAGGCACTTTCGGTCGAAGACCAATGGCAGGTCGCCGGCATCAACGATCGCGTTCAGCTTGCCGAGGTTGCTGCCGAGCTGAACGCCCGCATCTGCGATGCATGGATGCGCGCCGGCGTGACCATCGTTGACCCACCTTCGACGTGGATCGACGTAACCGTTCAGCTGGCCAAAGATGTAACCATCTGGCCCGGAACCATTCTTAGAGGGCTCACCACCGTTGGCGAAAACGCAACCGTTGGCCCAGAAGTACTTGCCACCGATGTTGAAATCGGTGAGGGTGCAAGCATCGTAAAGTCGCACGCCAGCAGCTCAAAAATCGGCGCGGGCGCTACCGTGGGGCCATACGCCTACCTTCGCCCAGGCACCGATCTGGGTGCCGATGCAAAAATCGGCACTTTCGTTGAAACCAAAAACGCCAAGATTGGCGCTGGCAGCAAGGTTCCTCACCTGTCATACGTTGGCGATGCTGAAATAGGCGTTGGTTCGAACATCGGTGCGGGCACCATCTTCGCCAACTACGACGGCGTCAACAAGCACCGCACCGTGATTGGTTCTCACGTTAGAACTGGCTCGCAAAACGTGTTCATTGCCCCCATTACTATTGGAGATGGAGCCTATACGGCTGCCGGAACCGCAGTAAGAAAAGATGTCGAGCCAGGCGCGTTAGCAATGAACGTGTCTCCGCAGCGCAATCTAGCCGATTGGGTTCTGGAGAAGCGTCCGGGTTCGGCCGCTGCAGCGGCAGCAAAAGATTCAAAAAACTAAAAAGTCAACCATCTAGTTTGGGAGCCCCGCTTTGAGCGAAATCACAATCACCGGTCGTAAAAGACTCGCACTGCTCAGCGGACGCGCCCACCAGGGTTTGGCTCAGGAAATCGCCCAGATTCTGGGTACCGAACTGGTGCCAACTACCGCTTACGACTTTGCCAACGGTGAAACCTTCGTTCGTTTCGAAGAGAGCGTTCGCGGCGTAGACGCCTTTGTCATTCAGGCTCACCCAGACCCAGTCAACCATTGGCTCATGGAGCAGCTGCTGATGATCGACGCCCTAAAGCGAGCATCGGCCAAGCGCATCACGGTTGTCTCTCCGTTCTTTCCTTACGCCCGCCAAGACAAGAAGCACAAGGGTCGCGAGCCAATCTCTGCTCGTCTAGTTACCGACCTTTACAAGGTTGCCGGCGCTAACCGCCTGATGTCGGTTGACCTTCACACCCCTCAAATTCAGGGATTCTTCGACGGCCCGGTCGACCACCTTTGGGCATTGCCAATGCTGTGCGACCACGTTGAAGCCAAATGGGGTGACGAACCACTCACCGTGGTTTCACCAGACTCTGGTCGTGTGCGCGTAGCCGACATCTGGGCCGAGCGCCTGGGTGCACCGCTAGCCATCATTCACAAGCGTCGCGACCCAGATGTGCCTAACCAGGTAACGGCGCACGAACTTGTTGGTGACGTAAACGGACGCACCTGTTTGCTGGTCGACGACATGATCGACACCGCAGGAACCATCGTTGCGGCAGCCTCGGCGCTAAAGAAAAACGGTGCCGCCCGCGTTATTGTGGCAGCAACTCACGCCATCTTCTCGGGGGCCGCCGTTGAACGCCTGTCGGGCGACTCGGTTGACGCCGTTGTCGTAACCAACACGCTTCCAATCGGCCCTGACAAGACCTTTGAAAAGCTAGAAGTGCTTTCAATCGCGCCGCTTATCGCCAAGGCGATCAGTGCCGTGTTCGACGACGATTCGGTCAACTCGCTCTTTCCGGGTCACGCTTAGTTCATAACCCAATGAGTGCGCCTAAGCAGCAAATTGGCCTGTTTGGCGCAGTTGCCATCGGTGTTGCATCGATGCTCGGCGCGGGAGTCTTCAACGTCTTTGGCGATGCCTCGGCCAAAAC
>CANFPR010000079.1 GCA_947448975.1 Micrococcales bacterium
GCCTCTTGACCTTTGATGAGCGGGTAGATGAGCATGCCCGAAGCGATGATCACCAGAAGCGAGCCGAGCACATCGATCTTGACGCTCTTGTCGGCCACGTTTTTAGGTAGATATTTGAACGACAGCGCAGCGGCGATGATTCCGATCGGCAAGTTGACTAAGAATACCGAACGCCAGCCGAGACTAGCGATGTCGGCGTCGATTAGAAAGCCACCGATAACCGGGCCGAGAATTCCACCGAGACCAAAGGCTGGGCCGTAAGCAGCAAAGGCCTTACCGAACTCGCTCGGCGGAAACGACTCACGAATGAGGCCGAAACCCTGCGGCAGCAACATGGCACCCAAGAACCCTTGGATGAAGCGCAAAACGATCAGCGCGAAGATTGACGGTGCGATCGCGCATCCCAGTGAGGCAATGGTGAAACCGATGAGGCCGAAGAGAAACATGTTGCGGCGACCGAAACGATCACCGAGTCTTCCGCCGAGAATGAGGCCGGATCCCAAGGCGAGCGCGTAACCACCGATTACCCACTGCAGGTCGGTGCTTGAAGCGCCTAGAGCTTGAGCCAAAGCCGGCCCGGCAACGTTGACGATGGTCGAGTCGAGGAGGTCCATCATTTCGGCAATTAGCACGACGCTTAGAACGAGCCAACGAAACTGGTAGCCAGTGGTTGCGGTGTTAGACATGTTGCCGTCTTTCTGGTGTCGAATAAAAGAAAACCCGCCAACGTATTGCTACGCCTGGCGGGGCTTCGACCACCGTGTCAGCTTGCGCTGCCACGCTGGTGTCTTGCGGAGACGAGAGGATTTGAACCTCCGAGGGACTTTAAGATCCCTACCTCATTAGCAGTGAGGCGCACTCGACCGGGCTATGCGACGTCTCCAATAACTTGTTTAGTTTAGCCGATGCGAGCGAGCCATTGAAAACGGCTTTTGGGCTGGTGAATCTGAAGGCGGCTTGCGATTAGTGCGGGCTAGCCCGAGCAGGTGGTGGTGGCAGCGTTGGTGCCGCGCCATTCGGGGTCGGTGCTCTCTGGCGTTGAACTTGCTGACTCAGATGGCGTTGCCGAAGGCGTTGGTGTGGCCGATGGGTCAACCACTGCACCGGTACCGGTGTTTGCCTTCTTGATCACAATAGGTTGGTCGTTTTGCAATTTCGAGAACAGGATGTTGGCCTGCTCGTAAACCGGAGCGACGCGACCCGAGTATGGCGCTGGCAAACCTCCGCGCGATGGAACTTGCAGGAAGGTCATCTTGTCGAGCGAGACATCCTTGAGAGCTGACGCAATGGCAACCATGGTGTTGATGTCGGTGAGGCTGCTCGAGAGCTTCATGTTGCGAGCGGCGGCGTTGGCCAGCGAGTAAAGGTAGACGGGGTTGGTGAGCACACCGGCGCTGCGAACCTTGCGCACGAGCGAGGTTAGAAATACCTGCTGGTTGCTGATTCGGCTGAGGTCAGAGCCATCGCCGACGCCGTGACGGGTGCGCAAGAACTGAAGAGCCGAACGGCCCTGCAGAACGTGCTTGCCTGGCTTGAGATAAGTGAACGTGTAGTCGTCTTTAATCTCTTTAGCTACACAAACCTCGACACCACCGATGGCGTTCGACATTTCGATAACGCCTTGGAAGTCGATCATGGCTAGGTACGGGATGGTGACACCGGTTAGCTTCTGCACCGTAAGCAGGGTGCAACCAGGGCCGCCGTTGGCGATGGTTGCGTTGATTTGGCCAAGCGCCTGAGGCAGGTAACCTGGGCCGCCAGAAGTGCTGGGGCAGGCTGGCCAAGGAACCAGAAGGTCGCGAGGGAACGAAACGGCGACTGCATTTTTGCGGTCGGCCGAAACGTGCAGAAGCATAATTACGTCGGCGAGAACCGAGGTGTCGTTACCGAAGCCGCTACCTTGACCGGCGCGGGTGTCTGAGCCGATGAGCAGAACATTGATCGGGCCCTTGAGGTCGTCGCCGGTGGGTGCGGTGAACTTGTTGCCGTTTGCGTCGAGCAACTCGATGCCGTTGGCAGAGATCTGGTTCGAGACATCCCAGACCACCAAACCGACAACGGCGATGGTTGCACCCATGAAGGCGGCGAGACCTTTAAAGAACAAGCCCCAAAGAGCCGATGCCCTCGATTGAACCGGAATCATGCCGTGACGAGCGTAGGCACGGCGGTTGCGCGCGCCGAATGCGCGTCTGCCCGTTTTCCGTGGCTGCTTGTCGTTCATTGATTCCTTTTAGAGAGGTGAAAAGTTTGAAACTCGAAACGAAAACTTTGGTGGGTTCTGGTTTTCGGCCAGCCCATTGGCCGCTCGAATAGCCTTTGAGTGCTTCGGCGGCGAAGCCCTACAAGTTTATCCGAGAGTCCTCGAGAAAAGAATGCCCTCAAAGCCTGAGAGAACTCTGGCAACACCGTCGTCTTCAACCGACGAGGTTACGGCCGCGGCTGCAGCCTTTACTTCTTCTGGCCCCTGGCCCATTGCAAAGCCGATGCCGCCGCCAGCCTGTGCCCACTCAAACATGTTGATGTCATTGCGTCCATCGCCAACCGCAATCACCTGATCGGCGCGAATGCCGTTGGCAACGCGAAGCTTTTCAAGCGCGCTCGACTTGGTTACCCCGAGCGGCGAAATGTCGAGCCAAGCGGTGTAACCAATGGCGTAAGAAACCGAGTGAAGCCCCACTCGCGAGACTGCGTCTAAGAACTCTTCAACCTCTTGATCTGGGCTGAGCACCACCACTCGGCTAACTTCGTGCTTCACGAGTTCTTCGAGCGGGGTTTCGATGTTGTTGTCGCCCAGCGCATAAGCCGGAAAGTGGCGGTGAAAGAGATAGGTGCCGTCGGCCTTTTCAACTGCGAAGTGCGCCTTGGGTAGCGACTCAATCAGTTGGCTGAGCACCGTGGTTGGGTCGAAGGTGATTACCTCGGTTGGCTCAAACCCACGCGGATGCGCTTCGTCGAGCAAAATCGTGACAGCCCCGTTAGACGCCACGGCGTGACCTTCGGCGATGCCGACATCCCTGATTACCGGGTAAGCGTTTGCCGCCGAACGCCCGGTGGCAACCACAACCAGGTGCCCGAGGTCGCGCACGCGTTGAACTTCACGCACCACCGCCGGCGAAAGGTAGCCGTCGTCGTGAACGAGGGTTCCGTCGATGTCTAGAGCAATGAGCCAGCGCTGGTCTGGGTGCGTTATCGACATGGATGCTTAGGCTCGTGCCTTGGGTTCGATAAGTTCGATGCCGCCGAGGTATGGGCGAAGCGCGGCCGGAACTCGCACCGAGCCGTCGGCCTGCTGGTGGGTTTCAAGAATCGCAACCAACCAGCGAGTGGTGGCGAGGGTTCCGTTTAGGGTTGCCGCGGTGGCAGTCTTGCCGTCTTCGCGACGGTAGCGCACGTTTAGGCGACGGGCCTGAAAAGTGGTGCAGTTCGATGACGAGGTTAGCTCGCGGTAGACACCCTGAGTTGGCACCCAGGCTTCTGAGTCGTACTTGCGGGCAGCGCTCGAGCCGAGATCGCCGGCTGCGGTGTCGATAACGCGGTAAGAAAGTTCACAGGCCTGCAGCATCTGCTCTTCTAGGTCGAGAAGTCTGAGGTGTTCGGCCTCGGCATCTTCTGGTGCGCAGTACGAGAACATTTCAAGCTTGTTGAACTGGTGCACGCGAGTGATGCCTCGGGTGTCTTTGCCGGCACTGCCAGCTTCGCGGCGGTAGCAGGTGCTCCAACCGGCGTAGCGAACTGGGCCCGAGGCGAGGTCGATGATCTCGTCGCGGTGATACCCCGCGAGCGCAACCTCTGAAGTTCCAGTGAGGTAAAGATCGTCGGCAGGTAGGTAGTAGATCTCGTCGGCGTGTGCACCCAAGAATCCGGTGCCCGCCATAACCTCTGGCCGAACCAGGGTCGGGGTAATCAGCGGGGTGAAGTCGGCTTTGGTGGCCAGATCGAGTGCAAGGTTCATGAGCGCTAGCTCGAGGCGTGCACCCCAGCCCTTCAAGAAGTAGAAACGACTGCCGGAGATTTTCACGCCGCGTTCGATGTCGATGATATCGAGAAGTTCGCCGAGTGCGACGTGGTCGCGTGGCTCAAATTCGAATGACTTTTTGGTGCCAACCTCGCGAAGCACAACGTAATCGTCTTCGCCACCCGCGGGCACGCCCTCGATCACCACGTTTTCGATCTGCCACATGAGCGCATCCAGAGCAGCCTGGGCTTCGTTAGCGCCAGCCTCGGCAGCCTTTACATTTGCAGCAAGTTGTTGTGCAACCTCAAGCAGCGCGGGGCGATCTTCTTTTGATGCCGAGCCAATTAGTTTGCTGTGTGCGTTTTGTTCGGCACGAAGCGACTCAAAGTTCACCTGCGCCTTGCGCCAAGCAATGTCGGCAGCCAAAGCTTGGTCGACGATGGCGTCGTCGGCTTGGCGAGCCCGCTGCGAAGCCTTGATGGCTTCGGGGTTTTCTCTGAGCAGTGCTGGGTCAATCACGACTTAAGCCTAACTTCTATAGGTGATTCGTTCGAGGGTTGAGCGCTTGTGGCAGGGCTATTTGCCAGCACGGATGCTCTTGAGCCAACCATCGGCTGAACTGAACGCAATGTTCTCGTTGTTGCCTTCGTGCTGCGATCGCTGCTTATCGGCTCGAGGGTATGAACCGAGGTAGGTGATGGCTGGGCTAAAACGGTGCAGGCCCATGAGCGCTTCGGCTACAGCCGAGTCATCCACGTGGCCTTGAACATCGATGTTGAAGCGGTAACGGCCGAGGCGATCGCCGATTGGACGCGACTCAATGCGGCTCAGGTTTACGCCGCGGGCGGCAAACTGCTCAAGCATTTCAAGAAGTGCACCCGGGCGGTCGGTTGGAAGTTCGACAATCACCGAGGTCTTGTCGCGGCCGGTGCGCTCTGGCGCCTTGGCGGCGAGGCCGATTTCGATAAAACGAGTTTGTGCGTTCTTGTTGTCGCCGATGTTGCGAGCCAGAACCGC
>CANFPR010000080.1 GCA_947448975.1 Micrococcales bacterium
CAAGAAGATTGCCTGAGTCTCGGTTAAGCGGTCGATTGGCTCAGCCGGCGAAAGGGCATCTGAGTTTGGCTGGCTTTTCGAGTTCATAGTCAAAGGTTAGTAGCCTTAAGCCATGAGCAATCTCATCTACCGCTTCTATGAGAAGTCTCTCGAACGTCAGATTGACGCGGCAGCTTTACCCAAGCACGTTGGCGTCATTCTCGATGGCAACCGACGCTGGGCCGAACGCCAACCGGGCACCACCGCTCGTGAAGGGCACGTTGCCGGCGCGGCCAAGATACAAGAATTCCTGGGATGGTGCTCCGACCTCGGCATCGAAGTGGTCACCCTGTACCTGCTTTCAACGAATAACCTCACCGGCAGGCAGTCATCCGAGTTGACTGAGCTGCTTGAAATCATCGGAAACCTCGCTAGCTCGATTGCCGAAACACACGTTGGGCGCATCAAGTGGGTTGGTGACGAAGCGGGGTTGCCAGCCAATCTGGTGACCACACTCAAAGATGCAGAACGCAAAACCAAAGCTCAAACCAAGTTGCACGTGAACCTTGCCGTTGGCTATGGCGGTCGACAAGAGATTGCCGATGCAATGCGCGCCATCGTGAAGAAACACGCCAAGAAGAGCGACAGCTTTGAAGCGCTCGCCGATGCCCTCACCCCCGAGCTGATCGCCAAACACTTGTATACCGGTGGCCAGCCAGACCCAGACCTAGTGATTCGAACCTCGGGGGAGCAACGCATTAGCGACTTCTTGCTTTGGCAGAGTGCGCACTCGGAGTTCTACTTCGAAGAGGCGCTTTGGCCCGACTTTAGACGTGTCGATTTTCTGCGTGCCATACGATCTTTCGAGTTGAGACACCGCCGTTTTGGCTCCTAGGTGAATCCTTCGTTACGAAGCAGTGATTCGGGCGTGTCGCGTCAAGGGTAATTCGTTCTGCCGTTCTAATCTCCTTCCAAGCCCGCAACAAAGGAGCTCGAGTGGCAAAAGCAACCGCATCCGATTCCAAGGCCGTCAAAGCAGCAGCGACAGCCAAAACGTCAACTAAAGATGCCGGTAAGCCACCGATAGAGCAGGGTTTGAGAACCTATGTAATCGACACATCCGTGTTACTGAGCGACCCCAAAGCGCTGTTTCGTTTCAAAGAGCAGTCGGTTGTAATTCCGATCATCGTTATCAACGAGCTCGAAAAAAAGCGTCACGATCCAGAGATTGGCTACTTCGCTCGTCAAACCCTGCGCTACCTCGACGACCTTCGCCAACAGCACGAGCGTCTCGACTTTCCTATTGAGGTTGGCGATGGCGGAACTCTGCGCGTCGAACTAAACCACATCGATCAGTCGGTGCTGCCGGTAGGTTTTCAACTCGGCGACAACGACTCTCGCATTCTTGCCGTGGCGTTCAACCTGGCCAGCGAGGGCCTCGATGTAACAGTCGTTTCGCAAGACCTGCCCATGCGAGTCAAGGTGGCGGCGCTTGGCATGCGTGCCGAGGAGTACCGCAACAACCTAGCGGTTGATTCTGGCTGGACCGGTCTCTCGGAGTTGGCGCTGAACGCCGACGAAATGAGCGACCTCTACGACACCGAGCTTATTAAGCACAAGGATGTAACGGGCATGGCCGTCAACACCGGCCTCGTGATTTCAAGTGAAAGAGGTCACGCACTCGGCCGTGTTACCGCCGACCACCAGGTGCGGCTGGTTAGAGGCGATCGCGATCTGTTTGGCGTTCACGGACGCTCGGCAGAGCAGCGCTTGGCAATCGATCTTCTGCTCGACCCAGAGATTGGCATTCTGTCGCTCGGCGGTCGTGCCGGTACGGGTAAGTCTGCGCTAGCCCTGTGTGCTGGGCTCGAGGCTGTTCTTGAGCGACGTCAGCACAAGAAGATTATGGTGTTCCGCCCCATCTACGCGGTTGGTGGGCAAGAGCTCGGCTACCTGCCTGGTAGCGAAAACGAAAAGATGAACCCGTGGGGTCAGGCCATCTTCGACACCCTCAGCGCTTTAGTTTCGAAAGAAGTAATCGACCACATCGTTGATCGAGGTTTGCTCGAGGTGCTGCCGCTGACGCACATTCGAGGTCGCTCACTTCACGATGCCTTTGTCATCGTCGATGAGGCTCAGTCGCTAGAACGCAACGTGCTGCTAACCGTGCTTTCGCGAATTGGTCAAAACTCGAGAGTCATTTTGACGCACGATGTGGCTCAGCGAGACAACCTACGAGTTGGTCGCCACGATGGCATCGCCGCGGTGATCGAAGCCCTAAAGGGCCAGTCGCTGTTCGCACATGTGACGCTCACTCGCTCGGAGCGATCGGCGATTGCCGCGATGGTTACCGACCTGCTCGACTAGCTAGCGCGTCACTAGCTTCTTGTGCATAACTAGAAGCTTCAGAAGAGGCGAACCGATACCTTGGCGGGATGCTTCATACACCTGCCCTGATCGCGTTTGTCGGCCCCGCATACGTTCTAGCCGTTGCGATACCGCTCACGCTGTTCGACATTAGGCAGAGGCGCCTGCCGAACAAGTTGGTTCTGCCCGGGTTTGCGGTAACGCTTCTTGGGCAACTCGCGGCTTCGATTGCTACGCACGACTTCTGGCCGATGCTTTGGGCGTTTCTTAGTGCCGTGGTGGTTTTCGCTCTGGCCCTGATGGCCAACCGAGCTGGCGCAATGGGTATGGGCGATGTCAAGTTACTAACCCTCATTGCCATGAGTTTCGGATGGTGGGGCGCGCCAACGGTCTTGCTCGCGCTTGCGACGGGGTTTTTCTTAGCCGCGTTTGTGGTGTTGGGTTACCTTATGGCTGGTCGCCACAAACTCTCCAGTACGATTCCGCTCGGCCCCTATTTGCTATTTGGGGCTGGCGTAGCCGCTACTGCGCTGGTTTGGTCATAGACAAGACATCGAGTGCCTTGTCGAGTTGATCCAGAGTCAGCTTCTCGCCATCAACATAACCGAGCTCGATGGTTGCCTCGCGCACAGTTAGCCCCTTGGCCACAGAATGCTTTGCAATCTTGGCGGCTGCTTCGTAGCCGATGTACTTGTTTAGCGGAGTAACGATAGACGGGCTCGACTCGGCCAGTGCGAGAGAGCGCTCGACGTTAACTTCGAGGCCCTTCACGGTCTTGTCAGCTAGAAGTCGCAGCGAGTTCGCGAGCAGACGAATCGACTCGAGTAGCGAGTTGCCCATAACCGGAATCGCCACGTTCAGCTCGAAGTTACCGGTTGCGCCGGCCCAAGCCACGGTTGCATCGTTACCGATAACTCTGGCGCAAACCATTAGCACGGCCTCTGGAATTACAGGATTCACCTTGCCCGGCATGATGCTCGAGCCAGGTTGTAGGTCGGGAATGTGGAGTTCGCCAAGTCCGGCGTTTGGTCCCGACCCCATCCATCGAAGGTCGTTGTTGATCTTGGTGAGGCTGACCGCCAAAACTCGCAATGCCCCGGATGCTTCAACTAGCGCATCGCGTGCACCCTGGGCTTCGAAGTGATCGCGAGCCTCGGTGATTGGAAGACCGGTTTCTGCGGCTAGAAGACGAATGACTTCTTGAGGAAAGCCCTTGGGGGTGTTGATTCCGGTGCCGACTGCGGTACCACCGAGCGGAACCTCGGCGACGCGCACGATGGTTGACTGAACACGTTCGATCGCGTAGCGAATCTGCGCCGCATAGCCACCAAATTCTTGGCCGAGGGTTACCGGCGTGGCATCCATGAGGTGGGTGCGACCCGCCTTAACCACGGTCTTCCAGAGCTGAGCCTTTTCTTCGAGGGCTAGAGCGAGGTAGTCGAGCGAGGGTAGCAGGTCGTTGATGAGTGCTGCGGTTACCGCAACGTGCACCGAGGTTGGAAATACATCGTTGGACGACTGCGATGCGTTGACGTGGTCGTTCGGGTGAACAGCCGAACCCAGCCGTTCGCTAGCTAGGGTGGCCAAAACTTCGTTCATGTTCATGTTCGACGAAGTGCCCGAGCCTGTCTGGAAGATGTCGACTGGGAACTCGCCGTCGTGGGCGCCCGAAGCGACGGCATCGGCCGAAGCCGCGATGGCGTCTGCGATGTCTTTAGCCAGAACTCCTAGCGAGGCATTGGCAAGGGCCGCCGCCTTCTTGATTCGCGCGAGAGCGGCGATGTGGGCACGCTCGAGGGTTGTTCCAGAGATCGGGAAGTTCTCAACGGCACGTTGCGTCTGAGCGCGGTAGAGGGCGTTTAGCGGTACTTTAACCTCACCCATGGTGTCGTGTTCGATGCGATATTCCACTTTGGAACCTTTCGTTGGTTGCTTCGAGAGTTTGCGGGTCGACCTAGATTTGGCCAACCACCACGAGCGGATGAACTTCTCCGCCCGAAAGCTTGTAATTCGCGCCAACAATCGCCAGGTTGCCAGCTTCGACGGCTTCGGCGATGACCTTTGATTTGGTGACGATGTCTTGGATGGTGTCTTCGATGTGTAACTCAGTTACCGAATCGATGTCGCCTCGACCGATGGCATTTGCGTTGGTCACTGTCGGCTGAATGGCAGCGACAATGTGTTGGATGTACTGCCCGCGAGCCGCGAGCTTGCCTTCGGTGGCGTTGATGGCGGCGCGAACCGCTCCGCATTCGTCGTGCCCGAGCACCAAAATGAGCGGAACCTTCAAGACTTCTACGGCGTATTCGAGTGAGCCCAAAATAGTTTCGGCAATCACCTGGCCGGCATTGCGAACCACGAAGAGATCGCCGAGCCCGACATCGAATATGATCTCGGCGCTAAGTCGCGAGTCGGCGCAACCGAATAGCGCTGCGAAAGGAACCTGGGCGGCAGCGAGTGCGTTGCGACGATCGACGTCTTGGTTTGGGTGTTCGCGAGAGTCGGTGACAAAGCGACGATTTCCAGCCTGCATTGCCTGCCATGCTTGGGCTGGTGTTTGCGGTCGTGCCTCGGTCAAGTTTCCTGCTCTCGTGGGGTCTCTTCTAAGGATAAACCTTGTAAA
>CANFPR010000081.1 GCA_947448975.1 Micrococcales bacterium
CAGATTCTCTACGATCGCAACCCGATCGATCGAGTCAAGGCGGTAGCCCCTTACCTAACCACCGATTCCGACACCTACCCAGCTGTGGTCGACGGCAAGGTCGTTTGGGTAGTCGACGGTTACACCACCTCGAACCAGTACCCGTATTCACGCGCAGAGTCGTTCGACCAGAGCATCCTTGATTCGTCTGGCGAAAGCACTTCGGGCAACCCCGACATCAACTACATTCGCAACTCGGTGAAAGCCACTGTCGATGCCTACGACGGCAGCGTCAAGCTTTACGCCTGGGACGACGCCGACCCGATCTTGAAGGTTTGGCAGAAGATCTTCCCAAACACCTTGCGACCAATCTCCGAGATGTCGGGTGCGCTCATGAGCCAGGTTCGCTACCCAGCCGACCTCTTCAAGGTGCAGCGCTCGATTCTGGGCCAGTATCACGTGAAGGAAGCCGGAGCGTTTTACTCGCAGCAAGACGCTTGGATGACTCCAAACGACCCGGTTAGCGACACCGGTTTGCAGCAACCGCCTTACTACCTCACCATGAAGGCACCGGGCACCACCAACCCTGCCTACTCGCTCTACTCGACCTTCATTCCGCGTTCTACGGGCGAGTCAACGCGTAACGTGCTGACCGGTTATTTGGTGGTCAACTCCGATGCGGGCGCCGAAGCCGGCAAGGTGTCTTCGAGCTATGGCAAGTTCAAGTTGCTCACGCTACCTAGAACCACGATTGTGCCGGGCCCGGGTCAGGTGCAAAACAGCTTCTCGGTTGACCCCGACGTTTCTCGTTTGCTCAACCTGCTTCGTCAGGGTTCCACCAAGGTGCTCAACGGTAACTTGCTCACCCTGCCGGTTGGCGGCGGTTTGCTCTACGTTCAACCCGTCTACATTCAGTCGACCGGCGAAACGTCGTTTCCGCTGTTGAAGAAGATTCTGGTGGCCTTTGGCGATCAAATCGCCTTTGAAGACACCTTGGATGGCGCACTCAACGTGCTCTTCGGTGGCGATTCGGGTGCTGTAACTCCAGACCCTGGCACCGACCCCGGCACCACCGATCCTGGGGCCGCAAACCCAGCGGTGGCCAAGGCTTTGAAAGCTGCCAAGCAGGCGTTCGCCGACAAGATTGCAGCCATGAAGGCGGGCGACTGGACCGCCTACGGTGAAGCTGACGCCGCACTGAAGGCAGCGCTAGACGCCGCCATCGCTGCTAACAAGTAAGCCTCTAGATGCGAAAAAGCGGTTGGGCTCAACCGCTTTTTCGTGTTAGAGTTGAGGTTCGCCGCGGGGTGGAGCAGTTCGGTAGCTCGCCGGGCTCATAACCCGGAGGTCGTAGGTTCAAATCCTGCCCCCGCAACCAAAGAAAAACCCAGTCATCTGACTGGGTTTTTTCGCATCTGTGAGGCTTTGCCACCTTCGCGGGCTCGGGCGCTGCCATGTGGAGAAAACCGAACGTCAATCGCGCTACGCACTTAGGCTTCGGCGATGCAACCTAAACCCAAGAACTCATCACGCATCGTTGCGGTGGTGCTGCTCGTGGCGCTCTCGCTGTCGATAGCGCCATCGTCGGCTAATGCAAGACCCTTTAGTGTCTCGTGTGGCTCGAGCAACGGCACGGTCAGGTCGGTTTCGATTTCGTCGCAGGTAACAGGCGACCGGGTGAGGGTCTGCGCCGACTGGATAAAGACCTCGATTGGCAAAGGCGCAGCCGCTACCAAGCCGACCGCAAAGCCAACCACTGCGTCAACCTCGTCTTCGGCCAGCGGCCACATCGCTTACACGCCGCTGAATCGCAGCGTCGTGGCAACCGCAAACCGGCCAAACATCATCTCGGTGCCAAACGCGCAAGTGTCACCTAAAACCTCGGTGCTAGTTTTTTCCGACGCCACAAGACACACAAAGGTTCGCCAGCTGCTTGGCTACAACACCCTCATTCGATTCACACCAACCGCATACCGGTGGACTCTCGGAGACTCGACGACGTCTACCCGATCTCGAGTGCGACATCGATTTACGGCAACCGGCCTCTACTTCGTGCGGCTCAGCGTCACCTATGCAATCGAACTCAAGGTGTTACCCGCCGGCAAATGGATTTCGACCCCGCTCAGCATCAAGAAGGTGGCCGACCCGCTGCAGTTGAGAGTAGGGCTAAACCAGAGCATTCAGGGCATCCCAGTTTTTGTCATTCGCGACTGCAGGCAGATGCCCGGCGCAATTGGATGCTAGCCAAGGATTCTCTCAGGTTGCTTTCATAAACTATTCAGGTTGCCGTGTGATTGTCTGAATCACATAGCTATCTCGAAAGGCACCAGAGTTGACCGACCCAATCGTTTCAAACACCAACGCCCCCGAAGTGAATCGTCAGTTCTTCTTCCAATCCGAAACATCGGGCACACCAGCCCCCGCACCAGCTAAGAAGCGCGAACGCAAACCGCTCACCGCGAGTTCGGCCTTGGTAATTGGCGCAATCGTCGGTGGGCTCTTCGGTGGCAGCGCGGGCGTGGCCGGTTTCTTGGTGGCAACCCACCCAGCTCCCGTGGTGGTCAACAACACCGACTCGGTCACCTGGGTTACCGGTGTCGCAGCCAAGTCGCTGCCTTCGGTGGTCACCATTTCGGTTGATTCCAAAAACGCAGGCGGTAGCGGTTCAGGAGTATTTCTAACCAAGAGCGGCTACATTCTCACCAACACTCACGTGGTGACTCTCGAGGGTGCCACCAGCACCGCCACGATCCAGGTGCGCACCACCGACGGCCGCATCTTCGACGCCACCTTGGTTGGCACCGACCCAACCAACGACCTAGCCGTCATCAAGATCTCATCTGTGTCGGAGTTCACCCCCATCGATTGGGCCGACTCCTCGGCGCTAAACGTTGGCGACCCCGTGGTTGCCATCGGCGCCCCGCTCGGGCTTCCATCAAGCGTCACCTCGGGTGTCGTCTCTGCCCTAGATCGCACCATCCAGGTAGCCGATTCAACCCCGGGCGGCGACAGCTCGAGCCTGCAGTGGTGGAACGGCACCGGGGCTGCACCCGTAAACCTTCGCGTGATTCAAACCGACGCCGCCATTAACCCGGGCAACTCGGGTGGCGCTTTGGTCAACGACAAGGGTCAGCTCATCGGCATCAACGTGGCAATTGCTACAGCGAGCTCGTCTTCATCTGGATCACAATCGGGCAGCATCGGTGTTGGTTTTGCGATTCCTTCGAACGTCGCCAAGCGCATCGGTGAAGAGATCATGAAATCTGGAAAGGCTAGCCACGCCCTGCTCGGCGCTTTGGTGAGCGACTACTCGGCAAGTAAAAATGCCACCGCGGGTTTTTCAACCGGAGCAAAAGTTGAGAAGCTAACCGCCGGTGGAGCCGCCGAGAAGGCGGGGCTCAAGGTGGGCGACGTAGTGGTTCGATTCAACGGCGAGGCAATCGCATCCAGCGGTGAGCTAACCGCGGCAGTGCGATTTGAAAAAGCCGGAGCCAAGGTCGACCTAGTTGTTGTGCGCGATGGCAAAGAAGTCACTTTTCAGGTCACACTCGGCGATCTAGCAAACTCGCAGTAGCAGCAACATCGTGGCAGACTGAAAACATGTCAACGGCGCCGTCAGTTCAGTACTCCATCACGATTCGTCTTGAGGCACCAGCCAAGACCACCACGGTTTCAGAACTCACCGGGGCAATCGAGGCCCTCGGCGGCTCGGTTACCGCGCTCGACGTCAATCACTCCGATGCCGAACGCGTTCGAGTAGACCTCACCTGCGCAACGCGCAACAGCGAACATGCCGAAGAGATCGTCGAAAACCTGCAGCACATTGAAGGCGTCACCGTCGGCAAGGTTTCAGACCGCACCTTCTTGGCGCACCTCGGTGGCAAGCTCACCATCGAATCAAAGCTTCCTATTCGCAACCGCGACGACCTCTCGCTCATTTACACGCCAGGCGTAGCTCGCATCTGTGAAGCCATCGTCAAAGACCCGAGCGATGCCCGCCGCCTAACCATCAAGCGCAACACCATTGCCGTAGTTACCGATGGCTCTGCAGTGCTCGGCCTCGGCAACATTGGCCCACTCGCGGCCATGCCGGTAATGGAAGGCAAGGCGGCGCTGTTCAAGCGTTTTGCCGACATCGATGCTTTTCCGATCTGCCTAGACACCCAAGATGTCGACGAAATCGTTCGCACCGTAAAAGCCATTTCTCCAGGATTCGCCGGAATCAACCTCGAAGACATTTCTGCCCCGCGCTGCTTCGAAATCGAAGAACGTCTGCGTGCCGAGCTAGACATCCCGGTATTTCACGACGACCAGCACGGCACCGCGATTGTTTGCGTGGCCGCTCTCCGAAATGCGCTCAAAGTGGTTGGCAAAAACATCGAAGATGTTCAACTGGTTATGTCTGGTGCCGGCGCTGCCGGAACCGCGGTGCTCAAGCTACTTATGGCTGCAGGCCTTAGGCACGCCGTGGTTGCCGACCAGCGTGGAGTGATCTATGCCGGTCGCGAGGACATTCAACCCGACACATCGCTCGAGTGGATTGCCACGCACACCAACGAGCAGGCACTCACCGGAACGCTCAAGTCGGCTATGCGAGGTGCCGATGTCTTTATCGGTGTTTCGGCCGGCAACATCATCGACGCAACCGACGTTGCCTCAATGGCCAAAGACAGCATTGTGTTTGCACTTGCCAACCCCAACCCAGAAATCGAACCATCGGAGGCAGCCAAGCACGCCGCCGTGGTGGCAACCGGTCGAAGTGACTTTCCAAACCAGATCAACAACGTTTTGGCGTTTCCAGGTTTCTTTAGAGGGCTCTTGGATGCCGGTGCGCACAAGATCACCGAAAAGATGCTGTTGGCAGCGGCCAACGCACTTGCCACCTGTGTCGAAGGC
>CANFPR010000082.1 GCA_947448975.1 Micrococcales bacterium
CCCCAACCAGCAGCAGGCGGTTGCAGGCTTTGAGGCCGAGAACGCCATGAAGATCGAGCTCGACGATGAGGTTAGAAACTTCAGGGATCACCACGCAAAACGTGAAGCGCTGGTTGCCATTACCGACTTTGACCTTTTGGTCGGATTCGAGGCATCCGAAGTGATTCAAGCCAGATTGACCGAACTTACCGGTTGGGTTTCTGATGCTTCCGCCAGCTTGCTAAAACGCTACGTAACGCTGTTGCAAGCGCCCGATGGCCACCGCGCTTTGATCGGCGATGTTTTTGCCGGCGATAAACCAAGCGAGATTCAGCAGTTGCTGCTGGGCGAACTTTGCGAACTTCATGTCTCTGCCGAGAACACCTCGCTTGTAGACCTCGAACTACTGCACCAGCTTGGGGCAAAGTTTGGGGCCGATCGCGGGTTGCTGCTAGCTCTAGCCATGAAGCGGTTTCACTTGGCTGCTGGCGAAGCGCTGATGGTTGAAACCGGTGTTGCTCACTGCTACCTGAGTGGTCTCGGCATCGAAATCATGACCTCGTCAGACAACGTCTTGCGCGGAGGCCTCACCGAAAAGCACGTGTCACCGCCAGACTTCATGGCCATGCTCGACATCGCTGCCTCTTTAGAAAGCGAGCCATCGACTTCTACGATGCTTCTGCGCGGGCTAGATCGCTACAATTTCGATACCAGCGACTTTGCCTTGCACCGCGTAGATGTCTCGAGCCACAACCTGCTGGTCGACTTCGGTTTGCCGAGTGAATCGCTTTTGCTGTGCGTCGAAGGTGAATTGGCCGTATCAAACAGCCTGGAAGAGCGACTCGTGTTGCGCCGCGGTGAGGCGGCTTACCTTTCGGGCGATGCCAACTTCTATTCGATCAGTGGCTCAGGCTCGGGCTACCTAGGCAGCGGAGCTACTAGCTAATTGCTGCCCAAGCCGACTCAACGATTTCGGCGAGGTTCTTCTTGGCGTGCCATCCTAGTTCGCTGTTGATTCGCGAAACATCTGCACAGAGCGAGGGTGGGTCGCCAGCGCGACGCGGCTCAACCACCTTGTCGAAGTTGATGCCGGTTACACGACGAATCTCGTCGAGCACCTCAAAGACGCTCGAACCCTGACCGGTGCCAACGTTGAAAGTATCGAACTTGCGTTCGTCGCGGCCGAGGTATTCGAGTGCCGAAAGGTGAGCGTCGGCTAGGTCGTGCACGTGAACGTAATCGCGAACACACGAGCCGTCGGCGGTTGGGTAGTCGCCGCCGAAAACGATTGGTGCTTTGCCGGCCTTCAATGCGGCAAACGCAATTGGAATCAGGTTGGCCACGGCGGTGTCGGCCAGGTCATCCCAGCCCGCACCGGCAACGTTGAAGTAGCGCAGGTTCACAACCCGCAAGCCCCAGGCCCGGCCGGCGGCGCGAGCGAGCCATTCGCCAACCAGCTTGGTTTCGCCGTAGGGGTTGATCGGCTGGCAGATCATGTCTTCGCTGCAGGCCGCTACATCTGGCATTCCATAGGTTGCCGCGCTCGATGAGAACACTAGGCGATTTACGTTCTCGGCCTTCATTGCTTCGAGCAGGTTGGCCAGGCCACCGATGTTCTGTTTGTAGTACCACTCCGGCAGGTCAACCGATTCGCCAACCTTCTTTCGGGCGGCTAGGTGAATAACGGAATCAACCGAATGAGCACGGATGATCGAGCGAATGGTTTCGACGGCATCGTGTGCGGCCAGATCGAGGGCGACGTGTTCGAGGTTCTCGACGCGAGAGGGGATTCCGGTGCTTAGGTCGTCGGCGATGACCACCTTTGATCCGCGCTCGAGGAGGAGCCTAGCAACGTGTGAACCAATGTATCCGGCACCACCGGTAACGAGAACAGTCATGCCTCTAAGAATAGCCAAGGCACAGGCGAGCAAAGGTTAAACCAAACCCTAAAGGTGTTATCGAATCTCGACCTTGCGGCCTTGACATGTATCGAATAACATCGGTGTAATTACAACCAAGAAGTTTTACGAGGTGCTGTCTAGGCGGCCCAGATAGGAATGTAATAAATGGAGAGTTCCAACCGGGTTCCCGACAACTGGTTCGTCGATCCAATCCTTCTTGGTGTAGCACGCGCTTACTCAGACCCAGAGAACAATCCTCTGTCTTGGCAGGCCGACGCCGTTTGTGCACAGACCGACCCTGAAGCATTCTTTCCAGAAAAAGGCGGCTCAACCCGCGATGCCAAGCGCATTTGCTCCGGTTGCGACGTAAAGCAGCAGTGCCTCGAATACGCACTTGCAAACGACGAACGCTTCGGCATCTGGGGCGGTCTTTCAGAGCGTGAGCGTCGCAAGCTCAAGAAGCGTGCCTAAGCCAAGCCGCTAGGCAACCCATGTCATCCCAGGTAACCGCGATCGTGGTGTGTCACGACACCAGCGATTACCTGAAGCAAACTTTTTTGGGGCTCACTGCCCAAACCAATCCGGTCAATCGCATAGTTGTGGTCAATACATCCGGCCAAGAAATCGAATCGCCTCAAGGCGCACAGGTTATTTCTCTACCCACCAACACTCCGCTGGCAGCTTCTCTCAGAGCCGCGATTGACTCAACCAAATCCGCTCCGAGTGATTGGCTGTGGATTCTGCACGACGACTCGGCTCCAGAACCAACCTGCCTTGCCGAGCTCTTGGCGGCAGAAGAACGCAACTCGCTTGCGGCACTGATCGGCCCCAAGCAAGTGCAGTGGAGCGACTCGCGAACCATAATGCAGCAGGGTCTGACTCTTAGCCCGCTCGGCACCCCCATCTCGCTGGTGAGTAACGAGCTCGATCAATCGCAGCACGATGGAATGATCGACGTGATGGCTGTTGGCACTGCCGGCCTTCTCGTGCGAGCCTCGGTCTTTGAAGCCATTGGCGGGCTCAACCCTAAGTCTCCGCCGCTGGCCGCCGACTACGACCTGTCGCTTCGCGCCAAGCTGGCCGGGCACCGAGTAATCGTTGCACCTAAGGCGCGTATGCGGCATGCGGCACTTTCGTTGAACGGGCAACGCCCCCGGGCCTGGTTGTCGGGCAGCCCCAAGACAGCCGTGCGAAAAGCAGCGCTTCACCTACGGCTCGCCTATTCACGAATCGACCTAGCCCTGATGTTCTGGTTCTTGCTGCCGGCAATCACGGTCTTGCGCGTGTTCTGGCGGTTGCTGCAGAAACGCCCCGACCGCATTGCGTCAGAACTATTGGCCGGAACCTGGGCCTTTTTCACAGTGTTTGCGAGGTTCTCTTCGCGGCCCAAGGCTAGGCAGCGCGACATCCGTGCCATTCGTAATGCGTTTGACGCAACTTGGTCGCAGGTGCGATCAATCAATCGTTCTCGCGGCGAACACGAAGATGCCGCGCACATTCAGGCCGCCTTCGCCCGAGGCGAGCATGAGCTGTCGGCCTCGGCAGCGGGTAAGACCTTTGGCGAAGACCGCGGATGGCTGTGGGTTTTTGCGCTTCTGGCAAGCTCTTGGGCGTTCTTTCCTACCGCTTTGGCCTCGGTTGGCGGTGGCTCTGTAGCCCTTGGCCAAAACTGGTGGCAAGTGTTTTCACGAGCCGGTGCTTCATGGCAGCCGATTGGCCAGGGGTTCGTCGCTCCATCTGACCCGTTCAACTGGGTGCTGCTTGCCCTGGCGAGCTTGAGCCCAGCTGCACCTTCACTGAGCATCACGGTGCTGCTCTTTGTTGCCCCGGCCTTGGCTTTTGTTGCCGCCTATAAAGTGGCCACCCTCATCACTCCTAAAACCTGGCTGCGCACCGTGTTTGGTCTTGGCTACGCGCTGTGGCCTAGCCTCATCGAGGCACGCTCGGATGCCCGCATAGCCGCCGTAATCGCTCTGGTGCTGTTGCCGTGGTTTGTGTTCGCGGTTGCTCGTGCAGCCGGGCTCGGACGTTCGGGTTCGGCAAGGTCGCTGCGTCAAACCTGGAGCTGGGTTGGCGTTGCCGGTTTGCTCATGTCAGCAATCGGCGCATCGTCGCCAATACTTCTGGTCGCGCTACTGCTGGGTCTGGCAGTTGTGGCATTCACTCGAATACGTCGATTCGGGTATCTGCTCTGGATTCCGCTGCCGGTGGCCGCCATATTCACTCCTCTCGTTTGGTACCTGACCGTTGGTTTAGGGCAGCCGCTCGCGACGCTCACCGACCCGGGTTTGCCGCTTGCCGATCGAACCGGCTCACCACTTGAACTTTTATTGGGGCAAGGATGGCTGGCTAACGCCTACCTACTGCTAGCGGCAGTCGGCTTGCTAGCCTTGCTCACCAAGCGGTGGATTCTGGCTGCCGTAATGACTCTGTTTGCGGCTGCGCTGCTCACTCTTGCCTACCTGCACGCTGCGGTGGAATACGCAAACCCGGTTGGGGGAGCCTCAGATCAGTGGATGAATGGCTCGCCTAGCACGATGCTCGGCGCATTCGGTTTGGTGGTCTTGGCGCTGGTGGTCTTGGCGGGCGAACATGCACCCGTGCCACTGCGAAAGGTCTTGGCGGTGCTGCTCAGCGTTGCCGCCATTGGTCCGTTGTTCTGGGTTTCGGCAACCGCGCCTCGCAACTACGATTTGCGTGACGATCGAGTGGTTCCTTGGTTGCTCTCGGCTCAAGCCGCCGAGCAAGAAAACCTTCAAATGCTTGTCATTGAACCGTCATCCGATGGCTTCGCGGCTCGTTGGCAGCCAATCTCGGGTATTGCACTCGAAGACTCGAACGTGGCCTATCGCTATTCGCTGGCTGCTTTGAACGCCAGCAATGCCGC
>CANFPR010000083.1 GCA_947448975.1 Micrococcales bacterium
TTGACCCAACCCCCGCAACCACCAACTAAAGACAAGTTATAACCGGTAGTCAGCCTTAGCGAATCGGCTCGACCACCAAAACTCGGTGAGCGTCGCCCACCCTCGTAACAATGAGGGTGGCGGCGTTTTCCCCTTTAAGCGACATTTCTTTGCGCAACTGCTCAGGCACTACATCGGAGCCGCGCTTTTTGATTTCGAGCACCCCGATCGATCGCTCACGCAGATAGGCTTTCAACTTTTTTCGGTCGAAGGCCATCTCGTCGAGCACTCGGTAGCCGCGCACCCACGGGCTTTGCACCTCGGCATCGGTGGTGAGGTAAGCAATCTCAGGGGCAAACAATCGAGCGCCCAGTTGCTCGGCAAGTTCACCCAGCAAATGCGAGCGAATCGCGGCGGCATCGGGTTCATAAACAAAGTCGCCTCGCTCACCCATCGGTGCGTCTAGCCGTGCGTGGCTGGCCGAACGCAGCTCGTGCACACCGTGAACGTCGAGCAGCAGGGCAGAGCGAGCCACGCCATTGCGCGCCAACTTGCCAAACCATAGTGTGCACTCAACCAGGTCGCCCCCATCTGAGATCCACTGCGCTTCGCAATTTTCTGGAATACCCTCGTGCGGGTGCCCTGGCCCAAGCTTGATGCCGGTCGGTTTTAGCGCAGCTTGAGCGAGCACCCAGTCGAAGTTGGGTGAGTAGTCGCTTGGGTCAAACTTGCGTAGGTTGCGTTCACGCTTGGGTCCGCCGAGTTCTCGCCTAGCTGGGTCGAAGAACAGGGCATCAAACTCGGCGGTATCAACGCCGGTGACATCGGCGTTGTGCACTTCGACGTTGTCAAACGGTGCAAGGTTGTAGGTGGCAATCGCAGCGGTTACCTCGTCGAGCTCGAAGGCATCAACCTTGAGGCCGAGCGAAGCCAAAGCCATCGATTCGGTGCCGATGCCGCATCCGAGGTCGGCCACTCGAGTTGCGCCGGCGTCGCGAAAACGGCCGGCGTGAAGCGCGGCAACCTTCAGGCGAGTGGCTTGTTCGAGGCCGTGTTCGGTAAAGAGCATTCGACTGGCGAACTCACCAAACTTTGCTTCGCCGCGACGTCGGAGTTTCGACTGCGAAAGCACAGCAGCCACCAAATTGGGGGAGTGACCGTCGGCGCGAAGCTTGCCAACGAGCTTGAGAATGTCGGCTTTCGCGTCGTAGTGAGTTTGCTCAAGCAGGCTGAGGCCCTCGGGGGTCATTAGCAGCAAAAACTCTTCGCGGTTCACCACTAAAGGCTAGCCGAGAGTTGTTCGCCAATAGCAAAGCACCCTGTTAGCACTCGCGTTGCCTGAGTGCTAAGTGTGGTTTATGATTGGGGTAGTTCCAATCGGAACCACCAACCACAGAACTTTCAAAAGAAGAGGTCAAAGTGTCGGTAACCATTAAGCCACTAGAAGATCGCATCGTCGTAAAGCCGGTCGAAGCCGAGCAGGTAACTGCTTCGGGTCTGGTCATTCCAGACACCGCAAAAGAGAAGCCACAAGAGGCCGAAGTAGTAGCAGTAGGCCCAGGTCGTGTAGACGACAAGGGTGTTCGCATTCCTGTAGACGTAAACGTCGGCGACAAGGTCATCTTCTCTAAGTACGGCGGCACCGAGCTCAAGTACGAAGGCCAGGAGTACCTAGTGCTCAGCGCTCGCGACGTACTTGCAGTAATCGTTCGCTAAACAAAACTCTCTAAAAGACCCGGGCCTCGTGCTCGGGTCTTTTGCTTTAGGCTCAGAGGCGTGACCGAACAACCCAAGAACGTAGCCAGAGGTCTAACTCTGGGCTTGACTGCGTATCTCATTTGGGGCTCGTTTCCGATAATCATCGCCCTGCTCTCATTTGCATCTCCGTGGGAGATCGTGGTTTGGCGAATCATCTTTGGTTTGCTGGCCGGGTTCGTGTTTATTGCCGTGGGCAAATCGTTCAAAACCTTTTTGCAGGTGTTTCGCAACAGCGCCATGATGCGCTGGATAACCCTGTCGACCGTGATGATCATGATCAACTGGACGGTCTACGTTTACGGCGTTGCCACCGGCCAGGTGGTTGAGGCCTCGCTCGGTTACTTCATCAACCCGCTGGTCACCATTTTGCTTGCGGTGCTGGTGCTGGGCGAGCGCTTGCGGTTGGCTCAGTGGATTGCCACCGCCCTCGGTTTCGTTGCAGTTGTCATACTGGCCTTCGACTACGGGCGCCTGCCGTGGATCGCGCTAAGCCTCGCCTTCTCGTTTGGTCTCTACGGGTTGGCCAAGAGCAAAATGTCATCGCAAGTTTCTGCCCTGCACTCATACACAATCGAAACCGTGCTTCTCGCACCCGTTGCACTGGGTATGCTCGCGTGGGTTGCCGCCAGAGGTGAAGTCGAGTTCGCCAGGCACGGATGGCCCGGTGCAACCGGTCTCGCCCTCTACGGTGTCATGACAGCTGTGCCGCTGATTCTGTTCGGCGTGGCCGCAAAGCACCTGCCGCTGAGTTGGGTTGGCCTCATGCAGTACCTCACGCCGAGCATCCAGTTCATTTTGGGCATCACCTACTTTCACGAGGCAATGCCAACCGTGCGCTGGTATGGCTTTGGATTGGTTTGGCTGGGCCTTGCCGTGCTCAGCTTCGACATGCTGCGCAGAAGTGCCAAAAACCGTTCGTAATCAAACTTTCGAAAACTCGAAACAAGATTGTTACAAGAGGCGTAATAGTGCGATTTTGCTTCGAAATGCATTGTTAAACGCACCAAAACTACTGATTTCGTAGAATCAAAGCGCTTTTACGCGCACAATCGGTTACCGCTTGTTGCGAAAGGTGAAGTTTTGTGACGAATGCTCCCCACAACCAATATTCGCCTGACTAAACTGGCTCACATGCTCGGTTTCGTATCGAGCAGGCCAATCCCTTATAGGAGACATAAATGACTGCATTCTCAAAGAAGACGCTTGTCAGTGTTGTTGCCGTAGCCGCTGCTACCGCACTTGCACTTTCGGGTTGCTCTGCTTCATCGAAATACACCGGTGGCGATGGCGTTCTAAAGCTTGGTGGAGTTCTTCCGCTAACTGGCGCACTTGCTTTCCTTTCCCCACCTGAAATTGCTGGTGTTGAACTAGCAATCCAAGACATCAACGACGCCGGCGGCGTTCTTGGCAAGCCAGTTGAATGGTCTCTAGAAGACTCGAGCGACGGCGACCACCCAGAAGTTGCTCCTGCTTCGGCTACCAAGCTTCTTGACGGTGGCGTTGACGCCATCGTTGGTGCTGCTGCATCAGGTGTTACCCGCCTAATCATCGACCAGGTCACCAAGGCAAAGACTGTTCAGATCTCTATGTCGAACACTGCTCCAGACCTATCAACTTGGGATGACGGTGGCTACTACTTCCGTACCGCTCCAAGCGACCTCCTACAGGGTGCCATCGTTGGTAACCAGGTTGTTGCTGACGGTCACGAGAACGTAGCAATCATCTACCAGCAGACTCCTTACGGCGAAGGCCTAGAGGCGAAGGCAAAGGCAACCATCGAGGCAGCCGGCGCAACCATCGTTTCTGACCTATCGTTCCCAGAGGCTGAGACCAACTTCGACACCATCGTTCAGAAGACTGTTGCATCGGGTGCAGACTCAGTGCTCATCATCTCGTACGACGAGTTCAAGAAGATTGCTCCAGCTCTTCAGAAGAACAACTTCCCAGGCAAGGACATGTACCTTGTTGACGGAAACCTTGCAAACTACTCGGCAGAAGGCTTCGCTTCCTACCTTGAGGGCGCAAAGGGAACTCTTCCTGGTGGCAAGCTAGACGAGGCTTTCAAGCAGCGTGCAGCCGACCTATACAAGGCCAACCACAACGAAGACCTAACCGAATTCGCTTACCTAGCTGAGTCTTACGACGCAGTTATCTTGCTAGCTCTTGCAGCTGAGCAGGCAGGTAACGACTCAGGTCAGGCCATCTCTGAGAACCTCCAGTCGGTTTCGACCGGTGGCGAGGCAGTAACCGACTACGCAGCAGGTCTTGCAGCTATCAAGGCTGGCAAGGATGTTGACTACAACGGTTTCTCAGGCCCAATCGAGTTCGACGAGAACGGTGACCCAACCGGTGCATCGATCGGTATCTACCAGTACGGCAAGGATGGAACTTCTACCCTTCTCGACGTAGTAGCCGGTAACTCGGTCGAGTAATAACTCAACCAAAGTCGAAACCCCCGAGAGCAATCTCGGGGGTTTCGCTTTGTCTGGGGGAGTTTCTTGCGCGGTTAGGTAGGCAGAGCCTTCAGAACCGATCTGGGTTTAGAGGTCGGCTAGGTTGCCTAGGTAGAGGTCGATCATCTTAGGGTCGTTGAGTAGTTCGCGACCGGTGCCGGTGTAGGCATCCTTGCCCTGATCGAGCACGTAGGCACGATCGCAGATCTGTAGGCATCGGCGAGCGTTTTGCTCAACCATGATGACGGTTACACCCGCGGCGTTAACCTCTTTGACTCGAATAAAGGTTTCGTCTTGGCGAACCGGCGATAGTCCGGCCGATGGCTCGTCGAGCAGCAACACCGACGGGTCGATCATGAGTGCACGACCCATGGCAACCATCTGGCGTTCTCCACCCGAGAGCGAGCCGGCGCGCTGGTGGCGTCGTTTGCCTAGGTCAGGAAAAATACCAGTGACGAACTCAAA